>JBFFGY010000019.1:0-13755 GCA_041557215.1 Alphaproteobacteria bacterium | reverse complement strand
GCGATGCCGGCAAGGGCGGGAAGGTACTGGCGGAACTACGGGAGCTCGGTGCGGAGGCGACCTTTTATTCGGTCGATCTGGCTGACGAGTCTGCGGTCCAGGCCATCATAGAGAAAATCTGCAACAGTTACGGACGCCTGGATGTGGTCGTGAACAATGCCGGCCTCGGATCCCGGCGCAGCGGTGTCGAGGAGGATGATAATCCCGGCGAACGCTGGCGCAAACTGCGGGGGCCGAACCTGGATTCCGGTTATTTCGTTTCCGCGCATTCCCTCCCGCTGATGGCGCAGTCGGGTGGCGGTGCGATCGTGAATATTTCATCCACCGCCTCGATGCACGGAAATTGGGGGCTCTATTGCATCACCAAGGCTGCTGGCGAGGGCATGACCCGCGCCTTCGCCGCCGAAGGCGCGCCCTTGGGTATCAGTGTCAATTGCGTCAGTCCAGGCTGGGTGGACACCGATCTGGAAATGGGTATGCCCGCCTCCGGGAATGATGAAGGCGCTCGGGACCTGCCGCCCTCGTTGCTGGAACGCGTTGGAGCCCCGGATGAAATTGCCGCGGCGGTCTTTTTCCTGGCTTCCGACGAAGCTTCCTTCATCACCGGCCAGACCCTGGTCGTCGATGGCGGACTGTCGGTTATCGACTACCCCTCGCGCCCATTGCTGGACAGAGTCGGACATCGCCTGGCGTCGCGCCCAAGAGGATAATGCGCGGCGTAAAGGTCTCAGGATTGGAACTGCATTCGCCCCGCGGATCGAAGCGATCAGTTTAAAGATCGGCAGGTCAGGCGACTCTGATCTCGGCGATGAAACGTTCGATTTCCGAGCGCAGATGTTCTGCCTGGCGTGAGAGTTCGCTGGACGCCTGATGGACCTGAACGGAGGCCGACCCGGTCTCTTCGGCGATGCGGCTGACCCCGTCGATATTGGCGGTCACTTCCTCGGCACCTCTTGCCGCTTCCCGAACGCTGCGGCCAATTTCCGACGTGGCTTCTTGCTGCTGGTCCACAGCATTGGCGATATCCGTCGCGATTTCGCTCACATCCCTGATCGTGCCGCGGATACTCTCGAACACGCCAACGGCGCTATACGTCCGTTCCTGGACCCTGTCGACTTGGGCTGCGATATCTTCCGTCGCCTTGGCCGTCTGGTTGGCCAGATTTTTGACCTCCTGCGCCACTACGGCAAAGCCCTTGCCGGCCTCGCCGGCCCTTGCCGCTTCGATCGTGGCATTGAGCGCCAGGAGGTTGGTCTGACCCGCAATATTGTTGATCAATTGCACGACTTCCGTAATACGCTGCGCGGCGTCGGAAAGCCCCTGAATGACCTCATCCGTCTGTTCCGCGTCGGACGCCGCCCGCTTCGCGATATCGGCGGACTGCCTAGCCTTGCGGCCGATCCTGCCAACGGCGTCACCGAGTTGCTCGGAAGCCGACGCCGCCGACTCGACGTTCTGGGAAGCCTGTACCGCGGCGGCCGCAACACTGGCCGCTTGCTGGCTGTTCTGGCTTGCTGCCGACGTCATGTTTTCGGCGGTCGCTTCCAATTCGTCCGAAGCGGAGGATAGGGATTGAATGATTTCGCTCCCGTTACGGAAAAACTCCGACGAGATCTGCTCGATCCTGGCAGCGTGGCGCAATTGTTCGGCCGCCCGGGCCTCCTCTTCATGCACCAGCTTCTTGCCCCTTATAAGGAATGAACCCAGCTGCGCCAGCGCTCGGCCAATCTCGCCGAACTCATCCTGGTATTTCTTGTCCTCCAGGATTAGCGCGATAACGTTTCTTTGGTCGTAGTCGGATTGCGTATAGTCGCTCAGGATCCCGATATCACGCTGCGCGAATGCGATACTGTCGCGAATTCTGCGATAGAGCGTAATGGCCCCCCACAGGGCAATGGCCAGACCGAGCAACGTAAATCCCAGCACCAGCCACGCCAGAGTATTGTTTGCCTTGCCCAGCCAGTCGCTATCCGCGCTGAGCCCTGTCACATGCTGCAAAGTACGGTTTTCGACAAGCGCGGCCAGTTTGTCGGCGGCGTCCGCCAGGCCAGGGGAAGGATTCTTCAGTTCGTCCTCTATGGCTGCCAGAAGCCTCGAAATATCGGGAGAGTTGTCGCGTCCCAGCAGGCCGCGAACCTTGGCCAGCGCCGCCGTCAGTTCGCGTTCATCGTGCTTGTACCCCTTTGAAATGACAAACACTTCTGCCTGTATGTCGCGAACCGCAATTAGAAGGGGAACCTCGGTGCGTTCCAGCGCCGAAGCTTCCTCGGCGATGGACAAGAGGTAGTTCTGGCCAAGCTGCAAACCGGCGAAGACCGTCGTGCCTGCGCTGAAAATAAGCGCAATCAGAAAGACAAGGACGCGAATTACGTTGGCTTTTAGAGTCATTTTGGCGAAAGCCTCGATTATATCGGCTGATGGCGGCCTGCTGGAATATCCAGCGCCTCCAAACCCAATCCTGCCGCACCACGCCGTGATGCATGGCAATATGACGTAATAGGCTCGTTTGGTTTAAATCAGGTAAACAAGATCGGCAGACTCTGTCTGTTTTGGAAATAGTGAAGGGAGATGGCCTGAATACCATCCCCCTTCCGGCCACGATCGAAACAGCTATGGGCAAGCTGGACGAAGCAGCCTGTTCCTGACATCAGATCGTCCATGGATCTGATCGTACGATAAAATAATTTAATTTGGGTAAAGATTGTTGCGGCGCAACATCGCCCTGCCGCTTCAGATCCGTGCAAGCTTTCGCTTCCGAAACGAAAGGGAGCACTGCCTAGTCGGCAAGAGCCAGGAAAGCCACGGCTGCTCCTAGGCTATTGCCGACCTAATAGTGCCCCAGCTCTTCAAATATCCGCGCCCGAGTTGACCGTGGTGGGCCGCCCCCCCCGGGATCAGGCGGTGCGGATCCGTTCGAGGAAGCTCGCGACCTGCTCCTGCAACCGATCCGATTGCTCCGACAGATTGTCCGCCGACGTCAGGACCTTGCCGGCCGCCGAACCGGATTCGCCAGCCGCGCTGGATACCTGGCCGATCTTGCTGTTGACCTCCTGGGTGCCGCGGGCGGCCTCCTGAACATTGCGCGCGATCTCGCGGGTAGAGGCACCCTGCTGATCGACCGCCGAAGCGATCGTGGTCGAGATATCGCTGATCTCGCCAATAACCGACATGATGCCGTCGATGGCCTCAACGGTGCCCCGTGTTTCGTCCTGGATCGACGCGATCTGCTGAGAAATGTCCTCGGTTGCGCGCGCCGTCTGGTCGGCCAGGTTTTTCACCTCCTGGGCAACGACCGCGAAGCCCTTACCGGCCTCGCCGGCGCGCGCGGCCTCGATGGTCGCATTCAACGCCAGCAAGTTGGTCTGCCCGGCGATATTGTTGATAAGGGTGACGATTTCGCCGATCCGCTGGGCGGAATCTTCCAGCCCGCGGACCGTGGCCGTGGTCTTCCGTGTGTCCTCGACGGCCTGTGCAGCGATCTTTGCGGACTGGCCGACCTGCCGGCCGATCTGGGCGATCGAGGCGGACATTTCCTCGGCTGCGGTGGCAACCGTCTGCACGTTCGCGGTGGCCTGGTTCGAAGCGCTCGACACCGCGGCAGCCTGGTGGCTGGTCTCTTCAGCCGTTCTGGACATGCTTTCGGCAGTGACCTGAAGCTCTGCCGCGGCGGAGGAGACGTTGCCCACGACCTCCATCACCGATTGCTCGAAACTTTCCGCCATCTTGTTCATGGACAGGCGCTTTTCCTCCTGCGCCCGGTGCTCGGCCTGTTCCTTTTCCAGCTGCATTTCGTCCATTCTGATGGCATTCTTTTTGAACACATCAACAGCTTTTGCGATTTCACCGATTTCGTCGGAACGGCCCAACGCCGGCACATCCACAGAGGTATCGCCTTCGGCCAGCCGGCCCATGACCTCGGTAATCTTGCGAAGCGGCCGGATAATGCGCTCCAGGATCAGAGTGATGGCTATGGTCAGGATCAGCAGGAGGCCCGCGGAGAGCCCCAAATTGGTCATTCCGACGTTCCAGCCAGGCGCATCGATTTCTTCCTGGTCCGCGTCGACAACAACGGTCCATCCAAGCCCATCCATTGTTACGACCGCCGCCTTGCGGGTGGTAACGCCGTCGACATAGTCAGTCATCAGGGCACCGCCGCTATAGCGGTCATTACCCGAGACCAGAGAGCCGATTTCAAGTTGCATGACCGCAGCGGCGTCGGGATGGATGACCGCCTGCCCTGTAAGATTGAACAACAGGGCGCGACCTGTTTCTCCAACCCTGATCGGGGCCACGAAGCGCTTGTTGAAATAATCGAGAGAGATGACGGCATAAAGGATCCCGGAGACCTCATCACGGCTCCTGACCGTAGCCGCGGCAGTAACCACCGGCGTTGCCGACCCTTCGAGAACGGTGGCGTCGGACAGGAAGGAGGCGCTGTTTCCGATCTTTGCGACGAAGTCGTGGCCGGAAAGATTGCGCCCCACCTCGCTATTGTCCGAAGAGGCTACGACGATGCCCTCGGTGCTCACCAAACCGATGGTCTCGTAATATTCGTAACCGGCCTTGATCATGGCCAGCCGTTCGTTTGCCGTGCGTCGGGTTGCGCGGCCAACGAACGTGCTCAGCAGCGACTTGGCATAAAGCGGGTCCGCGGCCCACCCGGTAACATCCATGCGACGATCCTCGAACCAGCCGACGCCGGATGTCGCCAGTCCCCGGGCAGCTTGCTGAAGCTGTCCGGCGACCGAAACCTGCACGGCATTGTTCGTGTTCTTGTAGCCCCAGAAGGAAAGCCCTGCGAGGCCGAAAAGGAGCATCAATATCGAAGGGATCAGAAATTGTTTTCGCAGCGTCATGGCTTGAAATCTCGCACGTGGTGAAACCGGATGGGTCCGCTATCGACCCTTGGTGCCAGTTGTCCTATTCGATGATCTGGTCGGCCGACTGAAGAATGTCGCCCAGCGCGGCCATCGCACCCTCACCCAGCCCTTCGGCTATGCGGGCATTGAGGATGAGCCGACCTTGTCTGTTACGCGAAATCGCAATATCGGCCGGCGATTTGCCATCAAGAATTTTGAGCGCGGTCTTTGCGGCCCATTCGCCCTGTTCCTGGGGCAGCTTGGTGTAGCCAATCAGGGCAAACGGGGCCATGTGCTCGTCGATGGCCCAGGTGGGGACCCGGGTGTTCGATTCGGCGAAACGGGCCGCGGCCTCTTCGTCCCAGCCCTCTGTGCCGACCGCGTTGCCGACAAGCAGGATATCTACCGTGCGCTGAAGCTCACGGAACTGTACCTGCCATTCCGCCAAATCTTTCGCATAGCGCGTTTCGGCGAAATTCATGTTGAAGGTTTTCGCGATGTTTTCCTGTTCCTTGTGCGCGGTAAACACGTCGGCCGCCAGATAGCCGATCCGGCGCCCGTCGGTCAGGCGCTCCAGGAAGGCAAACAATTCGTCGGCGGCGGATACTTCGATCATGCCGGTGACGTTCTTGTACGGATATCCGTAGACCGTGGCGTCCCAGTTGACGCCGCAGAAGACGAACGGCAGCGCGGCATCCTTGAAATAGGGCATGACGACATATTTGGACGCGTTGTCATCGGATGCGATCACGACGTCGGGATTGAACTGCGAGATCGCGCTACGCACCATTTCCGCGGCTGCGAGCTTGTCCTCTTCCTCCTTCTTGCGCTTGGTATCCATGCGCACGACTTCCAGCTGGGCGCCGCTGGAATCGAGAACCGAGCTTACACCGGCCAAGGTTCCGTCACTCCAAGCGTAGCCTTCATGGTAGGAGTCGATGAAAAGCACCTTCTTGCCATCATATTTGCCAGCGGCACTCGCTTGCGCGGCACTCATGGCGAATAATACGCCCGAAAATGCGGCGAGGATTTTCCGGTAGGTCATGGATTGCTCCCATTAAATTTCTTCAGGATTAAAATTCTCTTGTAGATCTGCTGCCCGTCAGGGCTGTCCAGGAATGCGGTCAGGCGGGACGCTATTGGGGGCGAGTTAAAAATCCCCTAATGATTGAGACCGACGCCCATGCGGAACCGCTTGTTTTCAAATGATTTTCTATGTCTTTATGGTTAGGCGACGGGGCCCTTTGGTGCGTCCGGCAGCGATTAGCCACGGCCATGTCGAAGCGAATTCGGTCGACCAGAATTCTGTAATCCTTTGATAAGGATACAAAATGAAATCCTTTGGGAAATTATCCGTGACGCGGGAATGGTCATTACTGAAGTGCGGCGCAATGCCCTGTGCGGCGCAATGACGCAAGCTTCCATTTTCGGGCAATAATGGCGCCAATTAATCCTTTCAGGTCCTACCAAGCCCGCCGCCGCCCGGCAGTTCCAGCACAACCGCGTCGCCGGCGGGCACGATTTGCTTGCCCTTGCCCTTCAGCTTCGCGCCCGAGGCAAGGCGGATGCCGCCCGGGGCGCCGGTCCCGCCGCCATTGCGGCCGCGGGCAGGATGGTCGATACGGTCGAACAGGGCAAAGATGGCGAAGGGTGCGCCTTGCGCATGGGCCAATTCGATCACCTGGCCCTCGCCGCCCCGGAATTCGCCCTTTCCACCGGAATCCGCGCGAAGCTCTTTGCGCCGGAAAATCAGTGGCGAGATCGATTCGGTGACTTCTACCGGTGTGTTGCGGACACCGGACGGGAAGGCCGTGGCGCTCAAGCCGTTCCTACCAGGCCGGGCGCCGGCGCCGCCGGAATGGAAGATCGTCACCGAGAAAGGTTGCGCATCGCCGTAATCATGATCGCCGGTGATGCCGCGGCCGCCCGACAACATCGGGTTCCACAGGCTCGATGCGCCTTCCGCCGGTGCGATACCCGGCCGGGCCTTTTCCAGGCAACCCAGCACCACGTCGGGCAGCATCTGGCCGGTTACATGCCGGACATTGACCGCGGCGGGACGGGCCGCATTCAGGATGCTGCCCTCTGGTGCGCTAACCCGGATAACGCCAAGCGAACCGGTATTGTTCGGAATATTGTTGCCCAACACACAGCGAATGCCGAAGGAGGTGTAGGCCTGGGTATAGGTCAGCGGCGAGTTGATGCCGTAGGAAGACATTTCGGTCGTGCCGTCGTAGCGCACCTCGATCGCATCCGGCCGGATCTCCAGTTGCGCCCGATAAGTTACCGGCCGGTCATAGCCATCGACGGTCATTTCGTTTTCGTAAATACCTGCGGGCAGTTTGGCAATTTCCGCAATCATGGCGGCGCGTGAGGCCTCGATTATATGGTCGCCGATGCCCTCCACATCGTTCATGCCGAACTCGTCCATCAGCGACACCAGCCGCCGCGCGCCGACCGCGTTGCAGGCGGTCAGCGAATAGAGGTCGCCGACCACCTGGACCGGCTCGCGCACATTGGCTCGCACGATCTCCAGCACGGTTTCATTTGCTTCGCCGCGCTTGAACAGCGGCAAAATCGGAATGCACAGCCCTTCCTCGTACACCTGGCCGGCGTCGGGGCCGAATCCCGAACCGCCGATATCGACCACATGCACAGTCGAGGCGAACAGCGCCACTGGCTCGCCGTTTCGGAAGGCTGGCGTCACCACGGTGAAATCGAACAGATGGCCGGTACCCATCCAGGGGTCGTTGGTCAGGTATACGTCGCCTTCCTCCATGCTTTCCGCCGGAAATTTCTCCAGGAAGAAATTCACCGAGGCCGCCATGGCGTTCACATGGCCGGGCGTGCCGGTCACTGCCTGGGCCAACATCCGGCCGCGCAGATCGAAGACACCCGCCGACAGGTCCCCGGCCTCGCGAACCGTGGTGGAGAAGGCGGTGCGGATCAGCGCCTGCGCCTGTTCCTCGACGATGGCGATCAACCGGTCCCAGATCACCTGGTCGCGCACACCGGTGGCGGTTGCCCCCGCAGCCGGTCGCTCATTCGCCAACTGCCGTTCCAGCACAAGATCGCCACGGCTATTGACCGAAAGGCTGAAGCCGGCGGGGAGGATGGTTGTCGTCTGGTCCTCGCGGATCGCCGCCGGGCCTTGCAGGCCGCTTCCCTTGGCAAGTGCCGCTCGGTCGTAAAGCCCCGCCTCCACGGCCCCGCCGATTCCCGGAAAACGAATTTCGCGGGTGCCGTTGGGCACGGTTTCCGGCCTGTCGGCATTGTCGTCGGATGTCAGGCGGATCGGCACTCCGGGCGGCTCAGCGGACACGGTTGCCGACCAGGTCAGCACCTCGATATCCAGGCCGGGTACGGTACGGCCATACTGGCGCTCATATTCATGCTCGAAGGAATCGCGGATCGACTCGTCCGCGCCCGGCGCGAATTCCCATTCGGGCAGCCCCACCTTGATCTCGTGGCCCTGACCGACATAACGGGCATAGGCGAAACGGCTCTCGCGCAGATCCGATTCCGGCTCGCCCAGACGCACCACGGCGACAGCCTCCTCTCGCATGCCCTCGAACAGTTCTTTGACGACAGAGGCATCGAAATCCGATAGGCGCATATAGCGGCTGCGCACCACCTCGTAGGCGATTGGGGCCAGCAGCATCCCCACCGCCGAGCCGACGCCCGCATTGGCCGGTACGATCACCCGCTCGACGCCCAGCTTTTCCGCCAGCCTTGCAGCATGCAGCGGTGCCGCGCCGCCGAAGGCGATCATGGTGCGCCCGACGACCTCCGTCCCGCGCTCCACCGCATGGACGCGCGTCGCCGACGCCATGTTCTCGTCGACGATTTCGATCACCCCTTCGGCCGCCGCCGTGGCATCCAATCCCATCGGCGAGCCGACATGGGTGGCCAGCGCGGCGGTCGCAGCCTGTGTATCCAGAGTCATCGTGCCGCCGGCAAATCCCTGCGGATCGATCCGGCCCATCGCCAGGTTGGCATCGGTCACGGCGGGGCGCATGCCCCCCAGCCCGTAACAGGCCGGCCCCGGTTCGGCGCCGGCGCTTTCAGGCCCCACCTGGATACGGCCGAGCGCATCCACCCCGGCGATCGATCCGCCACCGGCACCGATCTCCACCATCTCGACGACGGGAATCTTCACCGGCATGCCGCTACCCTTCATGAAGCGGTGCGCGCGGTCGACCTCGAAACTGCGGCTTAGCATCGGCTCGCCTTCGTCGATCAGGCAGATCTTGGCGGTGGTGCCTCCCATGTCGAAGCTGACGACCCGGTCCTCGCCCAAGCTGTGGGCGATATGGGCGGCCAGGATCGCGCCGCCGGCCGGGCCGGACTCGATAAGGCGCACCGGGAACTGCTGTGCGGTCGGGATAGTCACCAGATTGCCGCCGGATGTCATCATCAGGCAGGGACAGGCGAAGCCCGACTCGGCAAGGCGCGTCTGGACATCCTCCAGATAGCGCGCCATCAGCGGCTGCACGTAGGCGTTGGCGCAGGCGGTTGATTGGCGCTCGTACTCCCGGATTTCCGGGCAGACCTCGGACGACAGCGTAAGCGACATGCCGGGCAGTTCCTGGCGCAGGATTTCGGCGATGCGTCGCTCATGTGTGGGATTGGCATAGGAGTGAAGCAGGCCGATCGCGACCGCCTCGACACCGGATTCGAGTAGAACCGACAGGATCGACCGGACCGACTCATCGTCCAGCGGGGTCAGTACCTCGCCAAGGAAATTCACCCTTTCCGTCACCGGCAGGCGCAGTTCGCGCGGGACCAGGGGCGGGCGACGCTCGGCATGGATATCGTACTGGTCGAAACGATTCTCGTAGGCCATTTCCAGCGAATCGCGGTGACCCTCGGTCACGATCAGCGCCGTCTTCGCCCCTTTGCGTTCAATCAATGCATTGGTGGCCAGCGTCGTACCGTGAATGATCAGTTCCACCTCGCCGGGCTGCACGCCGGTCTCCGACATGATTCGTGAGACCGCCGTCATAAAGCCGTCGGCGGGATTGTCCGGTGTGGTGAGAACCTTGGCGCCGCGATGCGTCCCATCGCGTTCCAGTACTACGTCGGTGAAGGTGCCGCCGATATCTAACGCCAAACGCGCCTTGGTCATCCTGTACTTCCTGTTTGTGAATCTCACCGACAGCGTTTTCTAGCAGGCGCAGAGAAATCGGGAAAGAGACCGGCATTGCCGGCGGCCTACGCAGAATCGGTGCGACCACACGTCGCCATGATGTTGGGTCGGTTTTGCTTGCAAATTCCGTTCGACCCGCCATATAAAGGGGCCACAAGCACGCGCGCCGCCCGGTGGGGCGGCAAATTCTTGCGTAATTTCGGTGATCTGACAGTCGCTGTCCGGCGGGCAGGGCAAACTATTTTGTCCGGTCCGCGCCGCGTCTATCCGTTACGCCCGCGTGCAACAATATGAAGCAAATATTTTTTTACGGCAGTTACAGAGAGAATGACTGACAGGAAACCGTTGAGCGATTACGCAGACGAGGCACCGTCCGACGAGGAGATCGAGGAACAGGCAGCGCGTTTGAGCGAAGCCTGGGCTCGGGAACCGGATATGCATCGGATTACCGAGACCGGACAAATCATGCAGACGCTGGAAAAAGGGCGTTCGAATATGGTGGCCGTCGAAGTCAAACGATCGCGCCGCATTCCCCGCAAGGGCTGACCGGCGACTATCTGCAGACCGTAACCCGATTACCAATATATACGACACGAGAGTATCATGAGCCTGGACACGGATGGATCGAAAGCACTGGCCAGCGACAACGCCGAGGCCGAATACAATCCGATGCACAAGGAAAAGAAGCGCCGCTGCCTTGTCTGCAGCGAGGATTTCGTCAGCGCATGGGCCGGCGAGCGCGTCTGCAAGAAGTGCCGTTCCAGCACGGCCTGGCGTCAAGGCTAATCCCCGGCGCCGCGACGCACGGCCCTAAAGCAAGCAGTTAAGAACGACCTCATCCCGGACAGGACAGACCTCCTGTCCGAAGGGTGAAGTCGTTTGTCGTATTACCCCCGTCCGACGAACGGCATCTTGGTGGCCATGATGGTCATGAACTGGATGTTCGCGTCCAGCGGCAGGTTGGCCATATGGACGATCGCATCGGCGATATGATGAACATCCATCGTCGGCTCCGGCTTCGTCGAGCCGTCGGCCTGAGGCACGCCCTTCGCCATCTTTTTCGTCATATCGGTCGCCGCGTTGCCTATATCGATCTGGCCGACGGCTATATTGTATTTCCGTCCGTCCAGCGAACAGGTCTTCGTCAGGCCCGTGATCGCATGCTTGGTGCTGGTATAGGGCGCCGAGTTCGGACGCGGCGCATGGGCCGAGATCGAGCCGTTATTGATAATCCGTCCGCCCATCGGGTCCTGCGACTTGAAGGCGCGGAAGGCCTCCTGCGAGCAATAGAAAAAGCTGGACAAATTGATGTTTAGCGCGCCCTGCCACTGTTCCGGAGTCAGGTCTTCTACGGGTACGCCCGGCGTGAACATGCCGGCATTGTTGAACAGCAGATCGACCCTGCCGAACCGTTCCTTGGTCCTGGCAAACAGGTTGGCGCAACCCTCATGATTGCTCAAGTCGCCCGGCACGGCCAAACCCCGCGCGCCGGCGTCACCGGCCAGTGCCAGGGATTCCTCTAGGGCGTCCGCACGGCGTCCGCCAATGGCAACTGACCAGCCATCCCGCAACAACGCGACCGCCGTCGCGCGACCGATTCCACCGCTGCCGCCGGTGATGATTGCGACCTTCTCCGCTGCACCCATTTTCTGACTCTCCAAAAGTACTGAAGTCTTGCGACTGTCATAGCCGGGCGGTGCGATGTACGCAACGCAAAGCGATACTTTGGTGTCACCATCGGCTATGATGAATGTCTATATCGTGCCTGGGAACGAGAACATGGACCAAGGGCATCCTCTGCCGGAAGTCAACGCGGTCACCGCCAAAGCGTGGCTGGACAAGCGTGAAGCGGTTCTGCTGGATGTTCGCGAGGCAAACGAATTCGATTTCGAAAACGTCCCGGGCTCGCTGCTGCTGCCGCTCTCGTTCCTCGACGCGGAAACGTTCCCACCGATCACCGACCGCAAACTGATCGTAATGTGTGCGGTCGGCAAACGATCGGCAGCGGCGCAAAAGCAACTCGCCGATAGCGGCATCGCCAACCTGTATAATCTTACCGGCGGAATAGATGCATGGAAGAAAGCCGGTTTTGAGACACAGGGCGGCAAGTTCGAGGCGCTGGATTTCAGCATCTGAGAATGCCTTGTAACGGTGCCGTGATTTCTTCAGGCCATCTATCGCGCCGGGCGGCGTACCCGCATCGACGCCATCTGGCCGCGCATATAGGTGGCGAGCGCCGCGAGGTCGCCTTCGCGCCGATATGATTTGCGCCAGACAAGCGCGAGTTCGCGCGGCGGGCTGTCGGGGCCCAGGGGACGTGCCTCGACCGCCGACCCCTTCAGCAGGCCGGCGGTGATTGCGATCTCCGGCACGAAGGTAACGCCGAGGCCATTGGCGGCCATTTCCACCAGCGTGTAGAGGCTGGAGGACTGGAAGCCGCCCTCCGCCCGGGATTTTCCGAAGCTGCAGGCAGCCAGCGCATGGTCGCGCAGGCAATGGCCATCCTCGAGCAGAAGCAAATCCTCATCCGCAAGGTCGGCCGGCGATATCATGTCGGCCTCGGCCAGGGGGTGATCCACCGGCAGCACGGCCCAGAGCGGATCCGCGCCCAGTGCCAGGCTATCCAGACCGCCGATGTCGTATGGCAACGCGATCAGTGCCGCCTCCAGTTCGCCCCGGCGAAGCTGATCGACGAGGACTGCGGTCTGCCCCTCTCGCAGGTATAGCCGCAGCTCCGGATAAGCCCGTCGCAGCCGCGCCAGCACGCGGGGCAAGACATAGGGACCGATTGTCGGGATCACACCCATACGAAATCGCCCGCTGAGCGGCGCTTCCGCCGCCCGGGCAGTTTCGGCGATGTCGGCAGCCGCATCCAGCAGATCACTGGCCTTCTCCGCGATCTCCCCACCCAGCGGTGTAATGCGCACACTGCGCTTTGTGCGTTCGACCAGGCTGGCCTGCAGCAGGTTCTCCAACTCGGCGATGCCGGCGCTGAGAGTCGATTGCGTCACATGGCAACGCTCGGCCGCCTGCCCGAAATGCTTCAGATCGGCGAGGGCGACGAGATATTGCAACTGGCGAATGGTCGGCAGGATCATTGATCGATATTTCCGATTAATAAGAAAAATATAATCAATTGGATCGCTTTTTCCAACCCTCTTATCTTCCTCCGCGAGCAAGGGGCGCACGGTGCGCTCCGAAGCAACCGAAACAAGGAGCATATCGATGAGCGACAAGACGCAGTCCGTGACGATCCAGAATCTGGAAGCCGCCTTTGCCGGCGAGTCCATGGCCAACCGCAAATATCTCTACTTCGCCAAACGCTGCCGCGAACTCGGCATGGACGGCGTGGCCGAAGTGTTCGAGAACACCGCCGAGCAGGAAACCGCCCATGCCTTTGGGCATCTGGAACTGCTCTACCCGTCGAAGAAACTGACCGTCGAACGCATGCTCGAACTCGCGGTCGAGGGTGAGACATACGAATACACCGAGATGTATCCGAAGTTCCGCCACCTCGCCATGCAAGAAGGCAACGAGGCCGCGGTCGCCGAGATGGACGATCAGATTGCGGAATCCAAGGAGCATGCGGAAATGTTCAAGGCCGTGCTCGAGAAGGCCGCCAAGCGCTTCGCTGCGCTGGCCAAGGTCGAGGAGCGCCACGCCAACCATTACGCCGACACGCTGAACAAGCTGCGGGGCAAGGCGGCGGCCTGACGCCGCCCCATACCCCCATCAACAGGAGAACCG
>JBFFGY010000018.1:0-14300 GCA_041557215.1 Alphaproteobacteria bacterium | reverse complement strand
GAAACCTGGCCCATGCCCTGAAGACGCCGCTGGCCGTGCTGGCCAACGAAGTCTCGCGCAAGGGCGGCCCCCGCGGCGAGTCGGTCGCGCGGCAGGTTGAGGCAATGCGCAGATGGATTGATCATTACCTGGCGCGGGCCCGGGCCGCGGCGACCGGAACGGTGCTTGGTGCCCGCACGGCCGTCCTCCCGGTTATGGAGGACCTGAAGCGCACCCTGCTGCGGATTCACGCCGACAAGGCGCTGACCATCGACATTGACGCACCGGACCCTTCCATAGCTTTCAGGGGCGAACAGCAGGACCTGGAGGAAATGCTGGGCAATATCATGGACAATGCCTGCAAATGGGCGCGGAAGTCTGTCGCCGTCGCTCTGGCCGCCGATTCCGGACGCCTGACCATCACCATCGACGACGACGGCCCGGGCCTGTCACCGGCCCAACGCGAGGAGGCAACCGGCCGCGGGAAAAGGCTGGACGAAACGGCGCCGGGCAGCGGCCTTGGACTGGCAATCGTCGGCGATATCGCTGGGCTTTATGCGGGCACCGTACAACTGTACGACTCGCCGAAGGGGGGGTTGCGGGTCATTCTTGAGTTGCCCCGCGCCGCCGGATAGGCGGAACAGCATTTTGGCCCGGAGGGATAGTTATCCGCAGCCGGAATACGGGACGCGGAACCTTGATATCGGGCGCATGTCACCCCAGATATAGTTCAGGCTTTTACAGCGGGGTGCCGTTATCGGGCCCCACCGGACAGCTGCTCGCTCATCGCGTCCATACGAGGAGATAGCTGGGAAATGACGAGATTATCCCTGTTTAACAGCCCGCTCCTGCTGGGTTTCGATCACTTCGAACGGACCCTGGACCGGGTTTCCAAAATGTCGGCCGAGGGCTACCCGCCCTATAATATCGAGCAGATCGATGAAGAACGGCTGCGCATCACGCTGGCCGTTGCCGGATTCTCGGAAGGCGATCTTTCGATCCGGCTGGAAGGAAACCAGCTTGTCGTTCGCGGACGCCATCGCGACAACGGCGCCACCGAGCGCGTCTTCATCCATCGCGGCATCGCGACACGCCAGTTCCAGAGAAGCTTCGTTCTGGCGGACGGCATTGAAGTCGAGGGAGCGGAACTGGACAACGGCCTTCTGAACATAGATTTGCGTCGCCCCCTGGCCGAGGAGACCGTGCGTTCCATCGAAATTCGCAAGACGGGCAAATCCGGCCGGAAGCTGGAAACGGAAAGGGAATAGGGTCTGTTCGAAACAGGCGGGGAAAGATACGAAATGCTTGATACGACAACTTTGAAAACTATGACGCAACAGGATCTCGCTACGTTAGGTTACGGCGAGGTCGCCTATGTCCGACCGATAACGGTCCAGGGCGAAGAGATTTTCGCCATAATGGGTGCGGATGGCCGGCAAATTGGCCTCGCCGGCGACCGGCTTGGGGCCGACATGGCAGCCGAAAGCGAAAACCTTTTGATTGTCGCGCTGAACTGACGGCAGATACCCTGCGCGATCAGAAGCGAAAAGGGCCGGGTCAATTGCTGACCCGGCCCTTCCTGTTTCCCGTTCAGGAAAAATATCGAAACATTTTCAGGCAGCGTGGCTGGCCGCCGGTTCAGTCAGGAGCGAATAAAGGGCATCCGGCTCGTCCGAACCGCGGAGCTTTTCGCAAGTCGTGCGGTCGCGCAGCAAGCGTGAAATACGCGCCAGCGCCTTCAGATGGTCCGCGCCAGCGCCTTCCGGGGCCAGCAGCAGGAAAATCAGGTCGACCGGCTGCTCGTCTACCGCCTCGAAGTCGATGGGCTTTTCGAGACGCGCAAAGAGGCCGCTAAGCTTCTTGAGTTCCGGTAATTTGCCATGGGGTATGGCGATCCCGTTCCCGACACCGGTCGTGCCCAGCCGCTCTCGTTCCAGCAGGACATCGAAGATCGTGCGTTCGTGCAGGCCGGTAACCTGCGCGGCACGCTTCGCCAGTTCCTGTAGCGCCTGCTTCTTGGACGTCGCGGGCAGTTTGGCAAAAACGCTTTCGGTATCGAGAATATCCGCGATTTCCATCATCGCCGCCCTTGTTCGCTGCACCGGATAGAAGACGCGCTCTTGCGTCTCATATATGTAGGCCATGTCAGCTGTCTTCGCCGTCCGCAGCCCTGTTGCCGCGCGGGTCGACCCATCCGATATGCCCGTCACCCCTATGATATACCATATTCAGGCCGCCATGGGCACGGTTCCTGAACATCATCGCCGGGAGATTGGCCAGATCCATCCGCATGACGGCTTCGCCAACGGTCAACATCTCGATCGGCGTCTCCATTTCGGCGATCACCATCGGCTCGTCCTTTTCCTCGGACTCGCTTTCAATATCCTCGCCGGCCAATACATATTGCTGGGCTAGCAGCGTGTCGATCTGTTCCGAGCGCTGCTGGTGATGGTCGCGCAGACGCCGCTTATAACGGCGCAACCGCTTGGCCAGATGGTCGGCCGCCTCTTCGAACGCGCTGTAGGCGTCGCCCGTGGCGCCGTGACTGTGCACCAGGATTCGCTTCCCTATATGGACAACCATGTCGACATGGAAAGTCGCGCCCTGCTTGGCCAGGGTTACCTGCGCATCCTGCGCTGTCTCGAAATATTTGCCGACAACGGCGGGAAGGTTTCCCTCTACATGGGTACGCCATGCCTCGCCGACGTCAAGCTGCTTGCCTTTGACGGAAATTTGCATTGTTCAGCTATTCTTGATGTCCTGTGTTCGCGCCATTCCCGGGCTAATCCAAATGCCCCAAGGGCGACGGGCGCGCACCATAGTGGTGCGATGTAGAGGAGTCAATAGCGCTTGCTACCGGCACATACTCGTTCGTCAACCCGCTCAAAACGGAAATCGAAGTCATAATTTCCCAGCCTTCATCCGGCGCCGCCGAACCGACGACGGGATGTTCATCGCTTCTCGATATTTTGCGACAGTTCGCCGTGCAATATCAATGCCATCTTGTCGGAGGCGAGAGGCGATGTCGTCATCCGACAGGACGGTGTCGGCGGTTTCCGCATCGCACAGCGCCTTGATGCGAAAGCGCACGGCTTCGGCCGAATGTGCGCTCAGTCCATCCGCGCTCGAGAGAGAGGCCGAAAAGAAATATTTCAGTTCGAATATGCCGCGCGGCGACGCCATGTATTTGTTGCTTGTAACCCGGCTGACCGTGCTTTCATGCACGCTTATCGCCTCTGCCACATCGCGCAGGATCAGTGGCCGCATATGCGAAACCCCATGGACGAAAAAGGCATCCTGCTGGCGGACAATCTCGGCCGCGACTTTGAGAATGGTGGTGGCGCGCTGGTGCAGCGCCTTGACCAGCCAGTTTGCCGAATTCAGCTGTTCGGCCAGATACTCCTGGTCCTTTTTCCGGCGGGCCCCGCGGCTGACATGGCTGAAATACTGGCGATTGATCAGCACCCGCGGCAAGGTTTCGGTATTCAGCTCAACCTGCCAGCCGCCATCGGGATGGGCACGCATCAGAACGTCGGGGGTAATCGGCTGTACCAGTTCGTGCTCGAACGTCGATGCCGGGTGGGGATTGAGGGACCTCAGGTCCGCAAGCATCTCCTGAAAATCCTCTTCGTCGACGCGGCAGACCTTGAGCAACGCCGACCGGTCGTATTTTTCGAAGAGATGGAGATTGTCGAGCAAGGCCTGCATGGCCGGATCAAGCCGATCCTTTTCCCGCAGTTGGATCTCGAAACACTCCTTCAGGTCGCGCGCGAATATGCCGGGGGGATCGAAGCCCTGCATACGTTCGAGGACCGCCTCCACCCTGTCGAGACTGCAGCCCAACTGTTCGGCTGCATCAGAGAGGTCCCCAGCCAACCTTCCCGTTTCGTCCAGCATTTCGATCAGATACAGCCCGACCATCCGATCGGCCGCATCCTGAATGTCGACATTGAGCTGGCCGGTCAGATGATCCCGCAGCGTAAGGCTGTCACTTACCCGCGATTCTATTCCGTCATCGATGGCATCGAATCCGGCACTACCCTGGCCGCCCGTCGGTCCCGCATCGTAGGACGAGGGGCCGAGGACCGCGCTCGAATGTGAACTGTCGCTATCCCAGACATCGTCGTAACTGGTGTCGAGCGGCGTGTCATCCGCGGCCGGCAGGGACTCGGCGTTTGCCAGTTCAAGACTGTCCTGCATCTGGTCGGCTGCGTCATCAAACCCGTTTTCGTCAGGCTGGCCCTGGTCGTCGGTTCCGTCGCCTTCACGGGCAGGCTCGGCGCGATCGTCTCGCTCGCTCTCGTCACGCTCAAGCAGCGGATTCTGTTCCAGTTCGGCCTCGATATAGGCCGCCAGTTCGATGTTCGACATCTGAAGCAGCTTGATGGCCTCCTGCAACTGCGGAGTCATTACCAGCGATTGCTGCTGTTTCAGATTAAGGCGGTGGGACAGGGCCATATTTCTAACGCGATACTGTAATGCGGCCTACAGGGTGAACCTGTCCCCCAGGTAAACGCGGCGCACCTCGTCATGCGCGACAATTTCCTCGGGTGTGCCTTCCTTCAGGACGACACCGTCATGAATGATATAGGCCCGGTTCACGATCGACAGGGTTTCCTGAACGTTATGATCGGTTATCAGGACACCGATGCCCCGGTCCTTCAGATGGCTGACCAGTTCGCGGATTTCGCCGACCGCAATCGGGTCGATGCCGGCCAGGGGTTCGTCCAGCAGAATGAAATGGGGTCGCGAAGCTAGTGCACGCGCAATCTCGACGCGGCGGCGCTCACCGCCCGAAAGGGCGATCGCGGGAGTCCTCCGCAAATGGGTAATGGAAAATTCCGCGAGCAGCGCCTCGAGCATTGCCTCGCGCTGGCCGGCATCGGGCTCGACGGTCTCCAGGATTGCGTTCAGATTCTGCTCTACCGTCAAGCCCCTGAAAATGGAGGCTTCCTGCGGCAAATAGCCGATTCCGAGACGGGCTCGCCGATACATAGGCAGGTTGGTGATGATTTCGCCATCCAGTGCGACATCGCCATAGTCGGGCGCAATCAGGCCCGCGATAATGTAGAAGCTGGTCGTCTTGCCGGCGCCGTTGGGACCCAGCAGGCCGACAGCCTCGCCGCGGTGAACCTGCAAGCTTACATCGCGGATAACCGGCCGCTTCTTGTAGGACTTGCCGATATTGCGAACTTCCAGGCCGGCGCTCTCGGCAACCAGGACCGGCGAACCGTCCGCCGTGACGTCGGCCTTCGGCAGGTCGTCCGCGATCCGGCTATTGTCGTCTCTGTCCATTCTGCCAGTCTCTCCCATACCGTCCCGAATTATTTCGGCGGCTGTACCAGCCCCTTGACGCTGCCACCACCACCGATCAACCGGCTGACACCCGTATTCAGATTCACCTCGGCGCATTTGCCTTTCAACAGGCTCGGTCCGCGGCGAATCTCAACATTCCCGCAGAGCGTCGCCAGGCCCGACTTCGCGTCGTAAACCGCTTGCTCCCCGCTGGCGGAATCTTCGGGCGTCGTAATCCGGACCCCGCCCAGAGCCTCGACCCGACTGAGCTTGGTCTTGTCGCCTTCCGCGGATTCAACATAGGCGCTGATCGTATCGGCGCGTATTTCCCGATCGCCACTCTGCGCCACAGCTTTGCCGCGAGCCACGGCAAGCTGTTTGATTTCCCAATATTCTAAATTCTGCCCGGCAGTAACCGTAAGCTGCTCGGCCTCAAAACGGGGGTTCCCGCCGGACAGGACGAACACCCCCTGGTCAAGGTCGTAGGCCGCACTTTCGCCGAAGCCTTTTGCGCCGTCCGATGCCAGGCGGACATTTCCCGCCGCATCGATCCGGTAGACCTCCTGATCCTTGCCATCCTTACCGTCGCGATACCATGCACTAACGGTCTTGGCCTCCAGCTTCATCGTGCCGCGTGTCAGCACGACCCCGCCGGCCGCCACCAGCACCTTTTCCGCGCGCCGCCATTCGAGTCCGTCGCCGGCGCTGATTTCGATGGGTATCTCCGCCGCAACCGCAGTGAAAGCAACGCCCGCCACCACCAGCGCGGCCAATGCCCATGATTTACCGTACCGGTTCATTGCCCCAGTTCCGGTACGCTGTAGAGAATGGCGTGAACCGGCCCGGTGAAATGGAAGATGCTGTTGTTTTCGCGAATCCGGAACCCTTGCGCGTCGAAATTCCCGAAGGGCGCCTGGGCATGGAGAGGGTCGTGGCCAGCGCCGGTGCCTGCCTCAAGATTGAAGGTGATATTCCCGGTGTTCATTTCCAGGCCACTGTCATGGAACAGCATTACGTCACCGTCCAGTTCAAGGATGCGGTTGGCGCGGTGGTAGCGGCCTTTCGGCGATGATAGTGAAACCCATGCGCCGTCCTGCAGTTCGACCTCCGCCTGAGGCGCAGTCAACTGCACCAGGTCCGACTCCTGGCTCGTCTGGCTGGCGTCTTCGAAAGTAACCATATAGGGCTGCCCATCCTTGCTGATGCCGGTCAGTTTGGCCTTGGTAATACGCAGGCTTTCTACATCCTCTTCCTGAATACCTTCGACATGACCGATTTCCGTCGGTCCGTCCTTTTTGGTCAACTGGGGCCAGATCGCCAGTACGATAACCAGCCCCGCCGCCAATGCCACCAGCACCAGCTTGGCGACACCCACGATCCGTCCATGATGCCGCTTCTGCCGGCGGCGTTCGGTCACCGAAAAAAGCTCACCGAACTCACGGCGACCCTCGGGAGCGCCGTCCGCTGCCCCGGTTTCCCGGCGCTCATACGAATCCGGCGCGGAGGCAGTCATGGATATGCAATATCCCCTCGGGTTTCCCCTCATCGACCACGAACAGGCCGGTGATAGAATGGTTGTTCATAATGGCGACGGCCTCGGCCACCATCGCCTGGGGCCGTATGGATTTGGGATTCGCGGTCATCACGTCGCCGGCCAGTTGGTTCAGCAAGTCCGGCGACATATGCCGGCGCAAGTCACCATCGGTGATTACACCACAGAGCCGCCCCTCTTCGTCGACGACGCCAACGCAGCCGAAGCTCTTGGCCGAGATGGTAAGGATCGCCTCCTTCATGGGTGCATCTATGGAGCAGAGAGGCAGCGCATCGCCGGCATGCATCAGGTCGGACACCCTGAGCAGCGACTGCCCCAGCTTGCCGCCGGGATGGAAGACCTGGAAATCCTTCGGCGAGAAGCCCTTGCGCTCAAGCAGCGCCACCGCAAGCGCATCGCCCAGCGCCAGGCTGGTCGTCGTCGAGGTCGTCGGCGCCAGCCCCATGGGGCAGGCCTCCGGCATGGCCGGCAGCAACAGGGTGACGTCGGCCATTTCGTCCAGCGTACTGCCGGTACGGCTGGTGATGGCGATCAGCGGTATCGGGCGCCGCCGCGTATATTCAAGCAGGTCGCGAAGCTCGCTGGTTTCGCCGGAGTTCGACAGGGCCAGCACACCGTCGGCCGGCGTGATCATCCCGAGATCGCCATGGCTGGCCTCGCCGGGATGGACATATTGCGCAGGCGTTCCGGTCGAGGCCATGGTTGCGGCGATCTTGCGCCCCACATGGCCGCTCTTACCCATGCCGGTCACCACGACGCGTCCCTGGACATTGTGAAGGATATCGAGAGCGGCGACGAAACTGTCGCCCAGCGATTCGGCCAGGGCGACGATCGCATCGGCCTCCAGCCGCAATACCCGTCCCGCGGACTCCAGGTCGTCTGATCGAGATTTATCTTGGATATCCGGCGCTTGCGCGTCCTTGTTGCCGGCCATTCCCATGCTGTCCCATTGGTAATTGCGGGCCAGTTGAAGGCCCCTCACCCGATACATATAGGACATTGATGGAGGATTTGTTAAGCCTGCTAGCAAAAAATGTGCCGATTTACCGACACACAATGCCAAGCGGCCTCAACTGTGCGATAAAATGTCCTGGTCTGGCCAGCCGGCAAGATCCAATTCGGCGCGGGTCGGCAGGAAGTCGAAGGTCGCCTGGGCGATGTGAGAACGCCCTTCGCGCGCCAGCATCTCGTCCAGCTTTTCCTTCAGTTTATGAAGATAAAGCACGTCGCTGGCGGCATATTGCTGCTGCGCATCGGTCAGTTCCGCCGCGCCCCAGTCCGAGGATTGCTGCTGCTTGGAAATATCGACGCCGAGCAGTTCCTTGCAGATATCCTTCAGACCGTGACGATCGGTGTAGGTCCGCGTCAGGCGCGAGGCGATCTTGGTGCAGTAGACCGGCCGGCAATCGACGCCCAGATGGTGCCGCAGCATGGCGATATCGAACCGCGCGTAATGGAAAAGCTTCAGCACATCCGGCGATTCCATCATCGCCTTCAGATTCGGCGCATCGCGGTGGCCCTGCGGTATCTGAACCAGATGGCAGACATTGTCGCCGGCGGAAAGCTGGATCAGGCAGAGGCGGTCGCGGTGGGGATTGAGGCCCATGGTTTCGGTATCAATGGCCACGACGTCCCCCAGATCGAGATCGTCCGGAAGGTCGCCCTGATAAAGCCTGATATCCAAAAAATGCCCCGTCTCAAGATAAAACCGCCGAAGCGGTTATGGTGCCCAGGAGAAGACTCGAACTTCCACGGCCTTGCGGCCACAGGTACCTGAAACCTGCGCGTCTACCAATTCCGCCACCTGGGCTCCGGGTGGGCGGGAATGTTGTTAAACTGCGCCCGTTTGTCAACGGCTTTTCCGGCGATAACGCAAATAATTTTCGGATTGGCGATTTTTCAGCCGCCCATGCGACGCTTTTGAACTGGCAAAAGGGGGGGCGGCGGGTGTAGTTTTCGGCCCGCGACAGGACATCTGGCAACAGGACAAATCGGAGTTTTGCGATGAAGGGCAAGCTGGTCACGATTTTCGGCGGAACGGGCTTTATCGGCCGTCATCTGGTACAGCGACTGGCGGCCGGCGGCGCGCGCGTCCGCGTGGCGGTACGGCATCCCAAGGATGCGGCCATCTTGCAGCCGATGGGCGATGTCGGCCAGATTGCCGCGGTCAAGGCCTCGGTAACCCATGAGGCGTCGGTGCGGGCCTCGGTGGAAGGCGCCGACATGGTCGTGAACCTGGTTGGCATTCTGTACGAAAGCGGCCGCATGACCTTCGACGCGGTGCATCGCCAGGGCGCGGACGATGTGGCCCGCGCGGCGCGGGACGCCGGCGTTCCGGTGATGTTGCATATGTCGGCCCTGGGCGCCGACCCCGAATCGCATTCCGATTACGCGACCAGCAAAGCGGCCGGCGAGGCCGCGGTTCGCGCGGCCTTCCCGCGGGCGGCCATCGTCCG
This sequence comes from Alphaproteobacteria bacterium, assembly GCA_041557215.1. GTDB lineage: Bacteria > Pseudomonadota > Alphaproteobacteria > UBA8366 > JADFVY01 > JADFVY01. Next base: position 5,018 of record JBFFGY010000018.1, on the reverse strand, counting down.
GCCCAGCGTGGTCTTCGGCCCGGAGGACGAATTCTTCAACCTGTTCGCCTGGATCGCCCAGTTCTCGCCGATCCTGCCGGTCTTCGGCTGCCCGAAGGCGCGATTCCATGACGGGCGTATCGACCTTTATGGCGACGGCGGGGTCAAGTTCCAGCCGGTCTATGTCGGCGACGTGGTCGGCGCCATCGTCAAATGCCTGGAGGACAAGGCCTGCGCCGGCAAGACCTACGAGCTGGGCGGACCGGCCGTATACAGCTTCAAGCAGATCATGGAGATGATCTGCCACGAGACCGGCCGCAAGCGCCTGCTGCTACCAGTGCCCTACTGGATGGCCGGGCTGATGGCAAGCGTGCTGGAACTGCTGCCGAAACCGCTGCTGACCGGCGACCAGGTGGAACTGCTGAAGCACGACAATGTGTTGACCGGCGAGCTGCCGACCCTGACCGACCTGGGCATCGAGGCCACCGGCGCCGAGAGCATCGTCCACACCTATCTGGACCGCTACCGCCCGCAGGGCCGCTTTACCAAGACGCAGCGGGCGTAAAGGGTAGGACAAAATCTTTCGAGCCGCAGCCTAACTGGCTGGGCCGGCCGGCAGCGGCTGGGCGCTTATATAGAGCCACCAGAGCAGCAGGATGCCGAGCGCGATGCGATAGATCACGAAGGGGCCGAAGCCGGCGGTCTGCAGCCAGCGCATCATCGCGGCGATGGAGGCGAAACCGGCAACGAAGGACAGCCCCACCGCGACCAGGGCGTCGTAGCCCAGCCGGATGTCGCCGGCCTCCCAGACTTCCAGCCCGGCCAGCGTGCCGGCGCCGACAATGGTGGGAATCGACAATACCAGCGAAAAACGCGCAGCCTCCGGCCGTTCCATGCCCAAGAACCGGGCTGCGGTCATGGTGATGCCGGAGCGGCTGGTGCCGGGAACCAGCGCCAGCACCTGCGCCAGGCCGATCGCCAGCGCGCCGAAGGCGCCGATATGTTCCATACGCTGAACCGTCATGCCGATCCGGTCGGCGAGCCAGAGCAGGAGGCCGAAACCGATCGTCGTCCAGGCGATCAGTTCGACGCTGCGGAACGCCGTCGACACGATATCGCGGGCCAGGAACCCCACCAGTAAGATCGGGATCGTCGCAATCAACAGCATGATGGCAAGCCGCGCGTCCGGCCCGCCTCGGAAGGTGACGAGCCGCATCGACCCCACGGCCAGCCGCGCGACATCGCGCCAGAAATAAAGCGTGACGGCCAGCAGGGTGCCGACATGCACCGCGATGTCGATGATCAGGCCCTGGTCCTGCCAGCCGAGGACGCGGGAGGTCAGCACCAGATGGCCGGAGGAGCTGATCGGCAGGAATTCCGTCAATCCCTGGACCAGCGCCAGAATAAGAAGATGATGTAGCGCCAACTTGCCGTGCCCCGCTGCCTGTTTGCCCTCCCTGCGGGAGTGTTTATGCCACAGAGGTTGCCGGCGCGCCAACATCCCTGTCCACGGCGGCGACAGGTCCGTATCGGCCCTTTTCGAAATGAAAAATCGTTTCGCCGGCGGCAATAAGTCGCAGAGGCGCATTGTCACACAGTGAAAAGGGTATCAACGTTGACCTATTATGCTTTTTTTGCTCGCCAAACCAGACGTCTTCGGCTATAGCTGCCCGTCCGCGCAGGCGCGCGGCGTGGAGGAACCCGTATGTTAATATCCGAATTCGGGACCGCGGGACATCAGCAAACCGGACAGGCAGATGACGAAAAAGAACAGCGCGGCCGGCAAGGCCGCATCGCAAACCAGCGCCGCCGAATGGAAGGGCATGCTGCAGTTCACCGACACCGAACAGCTTATGCCCGACAAACGGACCGCCGACGAGCGTCGCAAGGATTTCGGCGAAATCTATCGCGAGTTCGAAACGCAGCGCGCCGCCGAGCAGGCCTCACGCTGCTCGCAATGCGGCGTGCCGTTCTGCCAGGTCCATTGCCCGCTGCACAACAATATTCCGGACTGGCTGATGCTGACTGCGGCCGGGCGGCTGCGCGAGGCCTACGAGCTGTCGTCCGCCACCAGCAACATGCCCGAAATCTGCGGCCGCATCTGCCCGCAGGACCGGCTCTGCGAAGGCAGCTGCGTGATCGAACAGTCCGGCCACGGTTCCGTGACCATCGGGTCGGTCGAGAAGTACATCACCGACACGGCCTGGGAAAATGGCTGGGTGGAGCCGGTGAAGCCGGCGGCCGAGCGGGAGGAGTCGGTCGGCATCATCGGCGCCGGGCCGGCCGGCATGTCGGCCGCAGAGGAACTGCGCCGCAAGGGTTACCAGGTTCATGTCTACGACCGCTACGACCGCGTCGGCGGGCTGCTGATCTACGGCATCCCGAACTTCAAGCTGGAAAAGGAAGTGGTGGAGCGGCGCGCGAAGCTGATCGCCGACGCCGGCGTCACATTCCATACGAATTTCGAGGTCGGCCGTGACGCAACCCTGGCCGATCTACGCCAGCGTCATAATGCTGTGCTGATCGCCACCGGCGTCTATCGCGCCCGCGAGCTGCATGCGCCCGGTTCGGGCCTGGACGGAATCGTGCCCGCGCTGGATTATCTGACCGCCAGCAACCGCAAGGGACTGGGCGACGAGGTGGCGGATTTCGATTCAGGCCGCCTGAATGCGGCCGGCCGCGACGTCGTGGTGATCGGCGGCGGTGACACCGCCATGGACTCCGTGCGCACAGTGGTCCGTCAGGGCGCCAAATCGGTGAAATGCCTCTATCGCCGTGATCGGGAGAACATGCCCGGCTCGATGCGCGAGGTGTCCCATGCCGAGGAGGAAGGCGTCGAATTCGTCTGGCTGACCCAGCCGGTCGCCTTCCTGGGCGAGGAGTCGGTGCGCACCGTGCGGGCCGAGAAGATGCGGCTTGGCGCGCCGGATGCCTCCGGCCGCCAGACGCCGGAGGTGATAGACGGGTCGGCCCATAACATTGATGCCGACCTGGTGATCTGTGCCCTGGGTTTCGACCCGGAGGACCTGCCGACCCTGTTCGGCGAAAAGGACCTGCCGGTGACCCGCTGGGGCACCGTGAAGGCCAATCCCCTGACCCTGATGACGCCGCTGGAAGGCGTGTTCGGGGCCGGCGATATCGTCCGCGGCGCCAGCCTGGTTGTCTGGGCAGTACGCGACGGCCGCGATGCGGCGAACAGCATTCATAACTGGCTGCACTTCCATCAGGAGCGGCCGGCAGCGATTGCGCCCTGAACCGGCGCGGAGGAAACGGATATGAGCAATTTCATCAAGTCCTGGAACGATAATGCCGTCAGGCTGGAAGCGGCCAATGCCTATCATCCCTCGCAGGAGCATGACGCCTGCGGCGTCGGCCTGGTGGCTTCGATCGACGGGACACCCCGCCGCGATGTCGTGCTCGCCGGCATCGAGGCGCTGAAGGCGGTCTGGCATCGCGGCGCGGTGGACGCCGACGGCAAGACCGGCGACGGCGCCGGCATCCATGTCCAGATCCCGCAGGATTTCTTCAAGGAGCATATCCGCCGCACCGGCCATGAGCCCGACAAGGGCCGGCTGGCCGTCGGCATGGTCTTCCTGCCGCGCACCGATCTGGCCGCGCAGGAACGCTGCCGTTCGATCGTGGAGTCGGAAATCCTGCGTTTTGGCCACCGCATCTATGGCTGGCGCCAGGTTCCGGTGAATGTCGAGGTGATCGGCGAAAAGGCCAACGCCACGCGGCCGGAGATCGAACAGATCATGATCTCCAACGAGCGCCATGTGGACGACAACCAGTTCGAAGTCGACCTCTACGTCATCCGCAGGCGCATCGAGCGCGCCGTGCTGCTGGAAAACATCACCGATTTCTATATCTGCTCGCTGAGCTGCCGGTCCGTGATCTACAAAGGCATGTTCCTGGCCGAGCAGCTTACGGCCTTCTATCCGGACCTGCTGGACGACCGGTTCGTGTCGAATTTCGCGATCTATCATCAGCGCTATTCGACCAATACCTTCCCGACCTGGAAGGCTGCCCAGCCCTTCCGCGTACTGGCCCATAACGGTGAGATCAATACGCTGCTGGGCAACGTCAACTGGATGAAGAGCCACGAGACGCGCCTGGACGACCCCGCCTTTGGCGAACATGTCGACGACCTGAAGCCGATCATCCAGAACGGCAGCTCTGATTCATCGGCGCTGGACGCGGTTTTCGAGGTGCTTGTCCGTGCCGGACGCGAACTGCCGACCGTGAAATCGCTGATGATCCCGGAGGCCTGGTCGAACAGCAAGAGCATCCCCGACGCCCACCGCGAATTCTATGCCTATGCCAGCGCGGTGATGGAGCCCTGGGACGGCCCTGCGGCGATCTGTGCCTTCGGCGGCCGCTGGGTGCTGGCGGGGCTGGACCGCAATGGCCTGCGTCCGCTGCGCTATACGGTGACGAAGGACGGGCTGCTGATCGCTGGCTCCGAGACCGGCATGGTCTATGTCGACGAAGGGATGGTCGTCGAGAAGGGCCGGCTTGGCCCGGGCCAGATGATCGGCGTCGATTTGAAGGACGGGCGGCTCTATCACGACCGCGAGCTCAAGGACAAGGTCGCCGCACAGCGCCCCTATGGCAGCTGGGGCAAGCATATAAAGCGTCTTGAGAAGCTGGTCGACAAGACGAGGGAAGAGGGCGATGGCCTCTCGCCGGAGGATCTGGTCCGCCACGAGGTCGCGGTCGGCTGGTCGATGGAGGATGTGGAACTGATCCTGCACCCGATGGCCGAAGACGCCAAGGAGGCGATCGGATCCATGGGCGACGATACGCCGATTGCGGTGCTTTCGGACGCCTATCGCGGGGTCCATCATTTCTTCAGGCAGAATTTCAGCCAGGTGACAAACCCGCCGATCGATTCCCTTCGCGAACGCCAGGTGATGACGTTGGCCACCCGCCTCGGCAACCTGGGCAATGTGCTGGACGAGGACGAGAGCCAGTTGGAATTCATCGAACTGCCCTCCCCGGTTCTGCTGAACGGCGAGTTCGAGGCGATCCGCAAGCAT
>JBFFGY010000017.1:0-14439 GCA_041557215.1 Alphaproteobacteria bacterium | reverse complement strand
TGCCGCTGCCATAGCGCAATTGCCCGAAGGTTTATTGCACGGTATCATTTATCAGGGTCGGTAGAGAGGACCATCACAAATATGAAACGGGCCTGGGTCATCCTGTGCGCGCTGACGTTGGCGCGAACCGCGATGGGATTCCAGTTCCAGTCGGTCGCGGCCGTCGGACCGCCGCTGGCGGATGGAATGGGGATCAGTTTTGCCGCACTGGGCACGCTGATGGGACTCTATCTCTTGCCGGGCGCTTTCGTGTCGCTGCCCGGCGGGTGGCTGGGCCGGCGCTTCGGCGACAAGCGGGTGGTGTTGGCCGGGTTGGCCATGATGACCGGCGGCGGGGCGCTGCTCGTCCTGACAGACATTTACCATGCCATGCTGGCTGGGCGCCTGATTTCAGGCATCGGCGCGGTACTTTTGAACGTGCTTCTGACCAAGATGGTGGCCGACTGGTTTGTCGGTCGGCGCATCGTAATCGCCATGTCGGTGTTGATCTCCAGCTGGCCGCTTGGCATTGCCATAGCGCTCTTGTCATTGGGTCCGTTAAGTGAATTTCTGGGGCTGAAGATCGCGTTCGCCCTGCCCGTGGCGACCTGTGCGGTGGCCCTGTTTCTCATAGCCTTTCTCTACGGCCCCCCAGCCGATGCCTCGGCAATCCCGGAGGGTGGGCCGGCCCATCTGTCGCTCAGCCCGCGGGAATTATCCGGCGCCTTGTTGGCCGGGACTGTCTGGTGCTTTTACAATGTCGCCTTCATTCTGCCGCTCAGCTTCGGGTCTGGTTTCCTGACCGCGAAGGGCATGGAACTCGCTGTCGCCGGTGCAATTACCAGCCTGGCCAGCTGGCTGGTAATCCCCGCATTGCCGCTGGGTGGCTGGCTGGCCGAACGCATCGGCCGGCCTGATGCAACCATGACCGCCTGTTTCCTCGCCATCGCCGGGCTGGTCTGGTCCATCCCCTTTTTGCCGGTTCCGGCAGTCTGGTTTGCAATGCTTGGACTGCTCTTCGGGCCGGCCGGCGGGCTGATCATGTCGTTGCCGGCACAGGTGCTGCGCCCCGAAAATCGTGCGGTCGGCATGGGAATATTTTTCACTGTCTATTACGTCGGCATGGGGATTTGTCCGGCTATTGCAGGCCTGTTGCGGGACGTCATCGGCGACCCGGCCGCGCCGCTCTACTTCGCAGGGCTGGCCATACTGGTCGCACAGGCGGCGCTTGTAGGTTTCCGCAGATTGGCTGCACAGGCGTCGGCGCCAGCCACCATTTAGCTGGTGTCACGCTGGACAGGGGCCTTGCCGACCGGCTAGTCTCGACCACCATGGACAGGGCGGCGGCCAGAGAATTGCGGCGGCGCGAGTCGCCTGCGCTATTACATTTCCGGCGATTCCTGGCGCATCCGGTCAGGCTGTCATCCGCCCTGCCAGTCTCCAGGGCGGTGGCGCGGATGGTGGCCTCCAAGGTCGAGCGCGAGGACAGCGAATATGTCGTGGAACTGGGGTCGGGAACCGGGGCCGTCACAAGGGCCCTGCTGGAAGCAGGCGTCCCTGCCGGCAAACTGATTGCCGTCGAGATCGATTCCGAGATGGCGGCATATCTGGCCGAGATGCAGCCCGACATAACCGTTATCCATGGCTCGGCTGCCGATATCGAATCATTGCTGCCGGAAGAGGCCGTGAATAAGGTCGGAGCCGTAATCTGCGGCGTGCCGGTATCCATGCTGGGGGCCGAAGAGAGGGCGGAAATCGTTCGGGCGATGCTGGCACTCCAGTCCCATGACGGCCGTTTCCTGGCCTATAGCTATCGGCTCGGCGCGCCGCTGCACGCCGCGGCTTTGGACCTTAAGGCCGAACGGCTGGGCTTTACGCTACGCAATGCCTTTCCGGCATCGGTATGGTCCTTTCGGGCGGCGGACGCCGAAACTCAACCCTCTGACGGTTAAGCCGAACAACCGCAAACACGCGGCGCATGATCTGGCGCAAAGCGCTAGCGCGGCGTTCGCGCTAATCTGCGGGGCATGGCCGACAAAGCGCATCTGATTTCGGACGGCGTCGCCGGCACAACGGTCTCCGCCATCAAGGAGATGGCGATGCGGGCCGCGAAGATCGAGGACGCGGCTTCGCTGACCTGGGGTTTGCCGTCCTTCCGCACCCCGGCGGGAATTCGCCGCACGGTGGAGCAGGCGCTTGCCGACGACGCCGATATCGGCAAATACACATTGCCGGATGGTCTGCCCGAATTGCGCCGCGCCGTCGCGGAAACTCACCTTGCGGCAACCGGCATCGGCGTTGATCCGGATCGCAACATAACCATCACCGCCGGTAATATGGAGGGGGTCAAGACGCTGTTGCGCAGCTTGTTGAATCCCGGTGACGAGGTGATCGTCACGGACCCGGGCTTTGCATCGCACTTAATTCAGATCGGTTTGTGCGGCGGCGATCCGGTCTTCTGGCGGCTAAACGAAGCTGAAGGCTGGTCGCTCGACCTGGATGGGTTGCCCGGGCTGATCACTGATAGAACCAAAGCGATTCTGCTCGTGACGCCGTCGAATCCCACGGGCCGGATCTTCACGGAAGCGGAATTGCGAGCGGTGGGGCATATCGCGACTGAACGCGGCCTGCTGGTGCTTCTGGATGATCCCTACAGCCACTTCACCTATGAAAACCGCGAGCGCTATTTCAATCTATCGTCACTTCCCGAGTTTGCCGACCATGTCGCCTATCTCTTCACCTTTTCCAAATGCCACGCGATGAGCGGCTGGCGGCTTGGATATGCCGTGTTGCCGGACTGGCTTAAGCGAGAAGTTCTGAAGGTGCATGACGCGACGATGATCTGCGCACCGCGGATATCCCAGGTCGCCGGCCTCGCAGCACTGGGCGGCGAACAGGATCACCTGCGTGAATTTGAGGCCCGGCTTGCAAATCGGCGCGAACTGATCTGCCGCCGGCTCGATGCCCTGCCGCACCTGTTCGATTATGTGAAGCCCGAAGGGGCCTACTACGTTTTTCCGCGTATTCTCGCCCCACACGAAAATTCGCATGAATTCGCCATTCGTTTGCTGGAAGAGGCCGGTGTTACCGTTACGCCCGGCAGTGCCTTTGGTCCGGCCGGCGAGAATCATGTCCGGATGGCGTTCTGCGTTGAGGAGGAGGTCATCGAAAAGGCCTTCGACCGGCTGGCGGAATGGGTTCCCGACAGCGGCTGAAAACTTTCTTACAAGTGAATCATGCGATGAGCGACTACGACAGGCAGGAATCAGACGCCAGAACACGCCTCGCAGAGGACAGGACAGTGCTGGCCAACGAACGCACCTATACCTCCTGGGTGCGCACGGGGCTTGCCGCTCTTGCCGCGGGCGTCGGCTTCGAAAGGTTTCTCGCAGGCTCGATGCCCGTTACAATCGTTCGCGGCGTGGCGGTGATCCTTATACTCTTCAGTTGCTGCGCCTTCTTCCTGGCGATCTGGCACTACACGCATCTGGGGCTGAAGCTGAAAAACGCCGAGATCAGGACACCGCCGATCAAGAGTCTGATGCTGCTTACGGCCGCTCTGTGCCTGGCATCCCTGCTGGCTCTTGCGGGGATATTCATTGCCCCTGCCGCACCCGGGTAGGCCGAACCATCGGCGCAATGAAATATTCTTGCGTATTTTCATTTCAGTGAAAAAATCGGCTTGATTTTTCACGAAGGTGGATAGAGCATCCTGCTGTTGGTCCAGGCGCGGTTTTGGGAGGATGCGCGCATGTCGGAGCCCAGGATAAATAAGGCAGAAGCTGGCGGAGCGGGCGAAGGGATCCTCGTCGGCGGCCAGATCCGCGACCTGCGCAAGGCCAAGGGGCTGACCATCACCCAGTTGGCGGAACGCATCGACCGGTCGGTCGGCTATGTCAGCCAGATCGAGCGCAATCTTTCCGAACTCTCCATCCCCGGCCTCAAGCGCATCGCCGAGGCGCTGGAAGTCCAGATCAGCTGGTTTTTCCACAGCACCGCCTCGGTGCCCCCGGAAGAGCGGGATTACATCGTGCGCAAGGAAAATCGCCGGCGGCTGAGCCTGTCGGGCATCGGTGTGGTGGAAGAACTGTTGTCGCCCAGCCTGGGCGGCGCCACCGAACTTGTGCTGACCCGTATTCCGCCACGCACAACCACTGGAGAGGAATTTGTCACCCGCAAGGCCGAGGAATCAGGCCTTGTGCTGCAGGGGAAGCTGGAGCTCTGGGTCGGGGACAAGCATTTCCTCCTGGATGAGGGCGACAGCTTCTGTTTCCAGCCCGAAGAATCCCATCGTATCCATAATCCCGGCGATATCGAGACCATCGTCGTCTGGGTCATCACCCCGCCGGTCTATTAATCAGAGAGCAAGGAACCATGAGCGTGGAACTCCCGAAACAGGCAAGGGTCGTCATCATCGGCGGCGGCGTGGTCGGTTGCAGCACCGCCTATCATCTGACCAAGATGGGCTGGAAAGACGTCGTGTTGCTGGAACGCAAGCAACTGACCTGCGGCACCACCTGGCATGCGGCCGGGCTGGTGGGTCAGCTGCGGGCGACGCAGAACCTGACCAAACTGGCCCAGTATACGACCGGCCTCTACGAGACATTGGAACAGGAGACCGGACAAGCCACCGGCTTCATGCAGCGTGGCAGCATCGCCCTTGCCCTGCATAACGAACGGTTCGAAGAGTTGAAGCGAGGGGCCTCCATGGCCAAGACCTTCGGGCTGGAGGTGGAAGTCGTCGGCCCGGACGAGATCAAGCGCATGTGGCCGCTGGTCAACACCGATGGGGTGGTGGGCGGCGTCTTCCTGCCCAAGGACGGCCAGTGCAATCCGACCGATACCACCCAGGCGCTGGCCAAGGGCGCGCGCATGGGCGGGGCGAAAATCATCGAGGGTGTGAAGGTAGCGAAGATTCTGACGAAGGACGGCCGCGCGGTGGGCGTGTCCACCGACCAGGGCGACATAGAGGCCGAATATGTGCTGAATTGCGGCGGCATGTGGGGCCGCGAACTGGGCCATTCGGTGGGGGTCAATACGCCGCTGCATGCCTGCGAGCATTTCTACATCGTCACCGAACCGATCGCCGAGCTGACAAACGATCTGCCGGTGATGCGCGTGCCCGACGAATGCGCCTACTACAAGGAGGATGCGGGCAAGCTGCTGCTCGGCGCCTTCGAGCCGGGCTCCAAGCCCTGGGGCATGGACGGCATCCCGGAGGATTTCTGCTTCGACGAATTTCCCGAGGATGTGGACCATTTTGCGCCCGTCCTGGAGGCGGCAATGACCCGTCTGCCGATCCTGGAAACGTCGGGCATCCGCACCTTCTTCAATGGCCCGGAGAGTTTCACCCCGGACAATGCCTACCTGCTGGGCGAGGCGCCGGAACTGAAAAACTTCTTCATGGCCTGTGGTTTCAACTCCATCGGCATCCAGTCCGCTGGCGGCGCCGGCAAGGTGCTGTCGGAATGGATCGTCGAGGGCCATCCGCCGATGGATCTGTGGGACGTCGACGTGCGCCGCATGATGCCCTTCCAGGGCAATCAGCAATATCTGCAGGAACGCGTCTCGGAAACGCTTGGCCTGCTCTATGACATGCACTGGCCCTATCGCCAGTATGAAACCGCCCGCGGCGCCAGAAAATCAATCCTCCATGACCGGCTGGCGGCGCATGGCGCCTGTTTCGGCACGGTGGCGGGATGGGAGCGCGCCAACTGGTTCGCGCCCGAAGGCGTTACACCGAAATACGAATACAGCTATAAGCGCCAGAACTGGTTCGACTATGCGCACGCCGAACATATGGCAGTGCGTGAAAATGTAGGCATTTTCGACATGTCCAGCTTCGCCAAGTTCCTGGTCCAGGGGCGCGATGCGGAAGCGGTGATGCAGCGCATCTGCGCCAACAATGTCGCGGTCCGGCCGGGCCGCGTAGTCTATACCCAGTGGCTGAACGAGCGCGGCGGCATCGAGGCGGACCTGACCGTGACAAGGCTGGCCGAGAACAAGTACCAGGTGGTCACGGCGGCGGCCTCGGCGGTGCGCGACCTCAACTGGCTGAAGCGTCATATCCCGGACGATGCTCATTGCTTCGTCACCGATGTGACATCGGGGATGGCGGTGCTGCCGGTGATGGGTCCGAACGCGCGGGCGTTGCTACAGAAAGTCACGGACGCAGACCTGTCCAACGAAGGTTTCCCCTTTGCCACGGCCCGCGAGATAGAGATCGGCTATGCGAAACTGCTGGCGCAGCGCATCACCTATGTCGGCGAGCTGGGCTGGGAGCTCTATATCCCCACTGAATTCGCTCCCGATGTTTTCGACCGGATCATGGCGGCGGGCGACGAGTTCGGCCTGAAATTGTGCGGCCTGCATGTGCTGGATTCCTGCCGCATCGAGAAGGCCTTCCGCCATTTCGGCCATGACATCACCGACGAGGATACGCCCGTCGAATCAGGCTTGATGTTCGCCTGCGCCCTGGACAAGCCGGTTCCCTTCATCGGCCGCGATGCGATCCTTCGTCAGAAGGGTGAGGGGGTGCCGAAGAAGCGCATGGTACAGTTCCTGCTGCAGGATCCAGAGCCGCTGCTCTATCATAACGAGCCGGTCCTGCGGGACGGCAAGATCGTCGGCCACACGACCTCCGGCAATTACGGTCATGCGTTGGGCGGCGCGGTCGGTATGGGTTACATCCATGGACCCGACGGGGTCACCATGGACTATGTGAATTCCGGTAAATTCGAGATCGAGGTTGCGGGCGAACGCTATCCGGCGAAGGCCAGCCTGCGCCCGCTTTACGATCCGAAGGCCGAGCGGGTGAAGGTCTAGAGAGGAGATGACCATGTCCGAGGTCCAGACACAGGGCGGCCGCCGACGGGGCGGACGGGCGGCGCGGCAGGCGGTTCGGGCCGCGCCCCTTAGCGAGGATATCCGGCCGGTGCGGCCGGGCATGGAGGGCGGCCGGTACAAGCCGCTCACCGACGCCGAAGTCCTGAAGATCCATAATGCGGCTCTGGATGTTCTGGAAACCGTGGGGCTGTGCGACGCCATTCCCAGCTGTATCGAAGCAGTCACGGCTGCGGGCGGAAGGCTGAGCGACGAGGGGCGTCTCTTGTTTCCGCGGGCGCTGATCGAGGACACGCTTGCCAAGGCGGCCCGCAATTTCCCGATCTACGCCCAGAACCCGGCGCAGGACATGGAGCCATGGGGCAAGAATGTCTATTTCGGCACGGCCGGTGCGGCGGTGCATATGGTCGACGCCTTTACCGGCGAGCACCGGGATTCCACCGTCGCCGACCTGTACGATATTGCCCGCCTGGTCGATACCCTGGACCATGCGGCCTACTACCAGCGCTCGGTGACGACCCGCGATATGCTCAGCGGGCACGATCTCGACATCAACACGCTGTATGCATGCATTTCCGGGACGACGAAACATGTGGGCACCAGCTTCGTCTCGCCACGCAATCTGGAAGAGGGCCTGCGCATCCTGCACCATGTCGCCGGCGGAGAGGACAAATGGCGGGCGCGGCCCTTCGTCTCCATGTCTTGCTGCTTCGTGGTGCCGCCGCTGAAATTCGCCGAGGACGCCTGTGCCTGCCTGGAAGCCGGCGTGCGCGGCGGCATGCCGGTGCTGCTGCTGTCGGCGGGGCAGGCCGGCGCAACCAGCCCCGCTGCGCTGGCCGGCGCGGTCGTGTTGCAGGTGGCCGAATGTCTGGCCGGCCTGGCTTATGTTAACGCCATCAAGCCGGGCGCGGTGGCCATCATGGGGCCCTGGCCCTTCGTGTCCGACCTGCGTACCGGCGCGATGAGCGGCGGCAGCCCGGAACAGGCGTTGCTGTCTGCAGCCTGCGCCCAGATGATGCATTTCTACGACCTGACGGGCGGTGTCGCCGCGGGCATGACGGATTCAAAGGTACCCGACGCCCAGGCCGGCGCTGAAAAGGGATATACCAGCGTCATTGTCGGCGCCGCCGGTGGCAACATGATTTACGAATCGCTGGGCATGCATGCCAGCCTGCTCAGCACCTGCCTGGAAAGCTATGTCATTGACAACGACACGTTGGGCTCGGCGATGCGCATCGTGCGCGGCATCGACGTCACCGACGAGGCGCTGTCGGTCGAGGTGATCCGGCAGACCTGTCTGGAAGGGCCGGGCCATTTCCTGGGCAGCGACCAGACCCTGAAGCTTATGCAGCGGGAATATGTCTATCCGGTGGTGGGCGACCGCACGAGCCCGAAGGAATGGAAGGAAATCGGCTCGACCAATGTCGTCCAGAAGGCGCGCGAGCGGGTGAAGGAGGTCTTGGGGTCGCATTACCCGTCGCACATCCCGGACGACATCGACGCGAAGATCCGCGCGGAATCGGACATCAAGTTGCCGCGCGAATTCATGCGCCCGGGCAACGGGCGCTGGTAGGAACGGAAAGCTGAAGCAGGAGGCAAGGATGCAGACACATGCAAGGGCCGTTATCGTCGGCGGCGGAATGATGGGGGTCGGGCTGGCCTACCATCTGGGGCTGGAAGGCTGGACCGATTCGCTGTTGATCGAGAAGGCCGAACTGACGTCGGGTTCCACCTGGCACGCTGCTGGCCAGTGCCCCAGCTTCATCGGCGATTACAACATGGCCAAGATCCACGACTACGGGAACCGTCTCTACCCGAAGCTGGAGGAAATGACCGGCCAGTACACCGGCTGGCATGGCTGCGGGGGGCTGCGTTTCGCGACCACGCCCGAGGAAGTGGATTGGTTCCGTCATGTCGAGGGCATCTCGCGCAATATAGGCTTCGACATGGAGGTGATCAGCCCCGAAGAGGCAATGCGGGTGAACCCGCTGCTGGAATCGCTGAACGGCGTGCTTGCGGTGGCCTGGACCAGGGATGACGGTCATGTGGACCCATCCGCCTGCTGCAACGCCATGGCCAGGGCGGCGCGCGATATCGGCGTGACGCTGGAGCGCCATAACCGCGTGCTGAATATCGAGGCGCTGCCCTCGGGCGAGTGGCTGGTGAAAACCGAGAAGGGCGATGTGACCTGCGAGCATGTGGTCAATGCCGGCGGCTGCTATGCCCGCGAGATCATGAAATGGGTCGGCGGCGACGCGCCGATCACCAATATGGAGCATCAATACATCGTCACCGAGGCGATGCCCGAATTCCTGGCGCGCGACACCGAAATTCCGGTGATGCGCGACCCCTATGTCACCTCCTATTACCGGCAGGAACAGAAAGGCGGCCTGATCGGCGTTTACGAGCCGAACTGCCGCGAGGCCTGGGCCGACCGCGGCGGTTTTCCGGAATGGGAGTCGGAAAGCGAGCTATTCGAGGAGGATCTCGAGCGTGCTGCCCCCTGGATGGAACGCTGGTTCGAGCGCATGCCGATGTTCGAGAAGGCCGGCATCAAGCGTATCGTCAACGGCGCTATCCCGCATACGCCGGACAATAACCCGTTGCTGGGTCCGGCCGCGGGGCTGCGGAATTTCTGGATGTGCTGCGGCTCGGCCATCGGCATCGCCCAAGGTGCGGGCTGCGGCAAATACCTGGCGCAATGGATGGTGCATGGCGATGCCGAGATCAACATGTCCGGTGTCGATCCGTGCCGCTACGGAACCTGGACCAGCGAGGGCTATGTCCGCGCCATGTCCTTCCAGGACTATGCGCATATGTATGTGCTGCACCTGCCGGGCGAGGAGCGTCCGGCGGGCCGTCCGGTGCGTAGTTCGACCCTGTACGAAACGCTTAAGGCCAAGGGCGGCGTACATACGGTGGCCTTCGGGTGGGAACGGCCGAAATGGTTCTCGCTGGACGGGCGCGAGGAGCAACCCGGCTTCCGCCGCAACAACACCCACGAGGTCGTGGCCGCGGAATGTGCGGCGGTGCGAGAGCGCGTTGGCATCCTGGACCTGTCCAGCTTCGCCAAGTTCGAGGTTTCGGGCCCGGATGCAGAAGTCCTGCTGAACCGCGTCTATGCCAACGCCATGCCGAAGAAGGACGGCGGCATCGTGCTGGCCCATATCCTGGGTGAGAACGGACGCATCCACGGCGAATCGACAATCACCCGTCTGCCCGGCGACCGGTTCTATATCCTGTCCGGGGCGGTTTGCGAGATCCGTGACTACGACGCGATCGACATGGCGAAGGCGGAGGGCGAGAATGTCGAGATCGCCAACGTCACCGACGGTTGGGGCGTTCTGGTCGTCGCCGGGCCGAAATCCCGCGACACGCTGGCTTCGCTGACCAACGCCAGCCTTGCCAACGAGGACTTCCGCTGGCTGTCCGGTCAGGAGATCGCCATCGCGGGGATTGATGTCCGGGCGCTGCGCGTGAACTATGTCGGTTCGCTGGGCTGGGAAATCCATTGTCCGATGGATCGCTTGAAAGATCTGTATGACGCGATCTGGAAGGCGGGCGAGGAACATGGCATCGCCGATTTCGGCGTCTATGCGGTCAACTCGCTGCGGCTGGAGAAGGCCTATAAGGGCTTCGGCGCGGAACTGACCAACGAAATCACGCCGGTCGAGGCCGACATCATGCGCTTCGTGAAGCTGGACAAGGATTTCACCGGCAAGGCGGAGGTCGAGGCCGCAAAGGCGAAGGGCCCCTGGATCAGCATCGTCTATTGCGAGGTCGATGCCGGCGATGCCGACGTCCATGGCGGCGAACCGGTGATGGATGGCGACAAGGTGATCGGCGTCACCACCTCCGGCGGCTATGGCCATACCGTCGGCAAGAGCCTCTGCTTCGCCTATGTGGAGCCAGGCTATGCCAGACCCGGCGTCAGTTTCGATATCGAAATAATCGGCGAACGCCGGAAGGCCAAAGTGTTAGCCGAACCGGTATTCGATCCATCGAACGTGGCATTGCGGGGCTAGATCCAGCCGTTTCCCCCTCTCCGGTCCGGTAAGCGTGGCAGCGAGTTCCGGATCAATCGAACTCCGGGAAGGCCCGGAGACTGGTGGAGAGGGGGGTTCGGGCAGGAAATCAGGCAGACATTGCCCAATCCTTGCCGGCATCTTCCCGCCACAGGACTTCGGGACCGAACGCCGCGGTGGGTTCGCGTTCAGTCGCCGGTTCCATGCGGATTCTGGCGCTCAGGGCCTCCAGGGCGCGTTGGCATTCCTTGACCCTGATATGGCCGTCGCCGAAAACAGAACGCCGGCGCGCCAATGCGGCATCGACGACCGACAGGGCATCGGCGGTACGGCCCGCCTGCAGGCAAATATCCGTAATGCGCATAAGGGCCGGGGTGCCGCCGTCGGCCGCGCTACGCAGGTCCAGCCTGTCGATAACCAGGTTACGCAACCCTGTTGCCTCATCATGGCGGCCCATTTCGTCGTATAGCTCAATCAACCCGGACAATACGGCTACATTCCGGATATGGCCGCCTCCGAAAGCGCGCTCGGCAAGATCGGCCAGGCGGCGGTATAGCCGTTCGGCTTCATGCCGATCGCCGCTCTTGCGGGCCAGGACAGCTTCGAGATGAATATATAGCGGATTTCCGCTGTCGGCGCGGCGGGCCCAGCGAATGGCGGCGCGGGCGAGGTCGTGATCGCCCTCGGCCAAGGCCTTGCGTGCGGCCTTGTATGCCTTGTTTGCCAAGTCTTTCGCGAACATCCCGCCAGTCTCCTCACATGAGAGACAGATTCCAGCCCTATCCGAAGCCGCTGGTTACAGCTGCCCGACAAAGTGACAGGCGACATGTCCAGGTTGCAGTTAGTATCCTATTAATCCAACTGTACGCCTTCCGCATAGGGCGGCACAGAAGTACCGAGTCAAATTTGTTGCAAATAAGCCTTATTAGCCACGTTGCGGCGGTAACCCTGAAAACAGGAACCGTTTGGACATTCCGTCAGACCGCCCAACCGTTTCGGTACACTGGTCCATATTGGTTCACCGAATGGAAACTTGAATTTGGTATAACGCCCCACGCGCGGAACGATAGTAATGCGTGTTGCCGGGCAGGCACCATTTTAAACTCGGCCCGCATGTTGCCTTGTGTGGCGCCAGCCCTGCTAATAAGCTTGGCCCACGATATCAAGCCCAATAAAATGCCCGGATAGTGAGAACAGATGTCGCCAAAGAAAACCAATTTCGAAAATAGTTTGGAAGGCGATGGCGGCTTCCAGGATCCTCACGCCCCTTCCGAAAGCCCGGAAAGCCGCCTTGAGGCGGCAATCGGCACGCAGGTGCGCGAATTCCGCCAGAAGCTGGACATGACCGTGGTGGAGCTGGCCAAGGTCGCCGGCCTGTCCGCGGGCATGCTGTCAAAGATCGAGCACGGCCTGACTTCCCCCTCGCTCAGCACGCTGCAGAATCTGGCCAAGGCGCTGCATGTGCCGGTAACTACCCTTTTTCGCCGTTTCGAGGAAGAGCGCGACGCCAGTTTCGTCAAGGCTGGCGAGGGGCTGAAAATAGAACGGCGCGGAACAAGGGCGGGCCATCAGTACCAGTTGCTTGGCCACACTGTCGGCAAGTCGATCGGGATGGAGCCTTACCTGATTACGCTGACGGATGAGTCCGACGTGTTTCCGATCTTCCAGCATTCCGGCGTTGAGTTAATCTATATTCTAGACGGTGAGGTCAGTTATCGTCACGGCAGCAAAACCTATGTGATGCAGCCTGGGGATTCGCTGTTTTTCGATGCCGACGCGCCGCACGGTCCGGAGGAGCTTCGGAAACTACCGATCCGCTTCCTGTCGATTATCGTCTATCCCAATCCTCAGGCGAAGTGAGCCGCCCCGGGAAAATGTTCCTCTCAGGAAAAAGGTTTTCGTGCAAGTTGATCGCCGGTTTTTTCCCTGATAAGGTTTCGCCCGTGTTTTGATCATTTTTCACGATCCTCGAGCGGCCAACCGGCGGGGAGCAGGACTAACATTGCAGCCCGCCAGGCGGGCCATTGAGCAGGGAGCTAGTTGCATGGCCAAGGATCTCGCGAAGATCGTCAGCGACAAGAAGATCAAATATGTCATGTTCAGTTTCGTCGACATGTTCGGCGTGCTGCGCGCCAAGATGGTTCCGGCCAAGGCGGTCGGTACGATTCAGAAGGACGGCGCAGGTTTCGCGGGCTTCGCGGCCTGGATGGACATGACCCCGGCCTACCCGGACGTTCTCGGCATGGCGGACCCCGACAGTTTCATGCAATTGCCCTGGCGGCCGGACATCGGCTGGGTTGCCTGCGACCTGGTGATGGAAGGCAAGGAGGTTGAGGCCTCGCCGCGAGTGATGCTGAAGCGCCAGTTGGAAAAGGCGCAGAAGAAGGGTTTCCGCATCAAGACCGGCGTGGAATGCGAGTTCTTCCTGCTAAACCCGGATGGCACCGCGCTCTCCGACCCGATGGATACGCAGTCCAAGCCGTGCTACGACCAGGGCGCGCTGATGCGCCGCGTCGATCTGATTGGCGCCATTTCCGACGCAATGCAGGCGCTCGACTACGGCAACTATCAGAATGACCATGAAGACGCCAACGGCCAGTTCGAGATGAACTGGCATTACGACGATGCGCTGCGCACCGCCGACAAGCATGTCTTCTTCAAATTCATGGCAAAGACTTTGGCGGAACAGCATGGCTACAGGGCCACTTTCATGCCAAAGCCTTTCAACCATCTGACCGGCAACGGCTGCCACGCGCATGTCTCGGTCTGGGACAAGGAAGGCAAGAAGAACCTTTTCCTCGACCCCAAGGGCGAACTGGGTGTGTCCAGGCTCGGCTATCAACTCCTGGGTGGTATCATGCATTCGGCCGATGCTCTGACGGCCTGGTTCAATCCCACCGTGAACAGTTACAAGCGCATCAATGCGCCGGTCACCGCTTCGGGCGCTACATGGTCGCCGAATACGGTTACCTATTCCGGCAACAATCGCACCCACATGATCCGTATTCCCGACGAAGGCAGGTTCGAACTGCGCCTGATGGACGGTGCTTCCAACCCCTATCTACTGCAGGCGGGCGTCGCCGCGGCCGGGCTCGATGGCGTGGAGAACGATCGTGACCCGGGCGAGCGGCTGGATATCGACATGTATGCGGACGGCCAAAAGCTGAAGCGCGTGAAACGCCTGCCGCTCAACCTGCTCGATGCACTGAGGCTCATGGAGAAGAGCAAGATGCTGAATGACGCCTTCGGCAAGGAGGTGATCCAGAGCTACCTGAAGCTCCGCATGAAGGATTGGAACGCCTATATGAGCCACGCCAGCCAGTGGGAACGCGAGAATACCCTGGACTGCTGACACAGGAGAAAGAACTGGCAATGGAGAAGAGGGCGCCGCCGCGGGTGGCGCCCTTTTTGGTTTTGCATGAAGCACAGCCGGGAGGCTGTCTGCCGAGGAGTCTGCCATGAGAGAAGATCTGCAAATGCTTCTCCACGATGACCTCCGCGGGATCGCCGCCGTCGCGAAACTTGCTATTAATTTCCATAATATATTGTTTGTTAAAGAAAAATTCAGCCCTTGTTAGATTTCGCGGTCAAG
>JBFFGY010000016.1:0-14713 GCA_041557215.1 Alphaproteobacteria bacterium | reverse complement strand
GACGGGCCTGCTGGCCGGCCCCGACACGCGCATGACCGGCACGGTGCTGGAAGAGGGATTGCGGGGCGCCGGCGGCTGGCTCGTGAACGGCGCGGGCGAACGCTTCATGGAGAAATACGATGCGGCGGGCGAGCGCGCCACCCGGGACGTGGTCAGCCGCGCCATCGATGCCGAGATGCGCGCCGGCAACACGACCCCCATGGGCGGTGTCTACATACAGATGGATCACCTGGGTCCGGACAGCGTCGCCGCGCGTTTCCCCGGCATGGTCAAACGCTGCGCCGACAGCGGCTTCGACCTAGCCGGGGACCGGGTCGAGGTGGTGCCGACGGCCCATTACATGATGGGCGGCATCGAGATGGAGCTGGACACTTCCACCGCCATCCCCGGTCTGTTCGTCGCCGGCGAGGATGCGGGCGGCGTGCATGGCGCCAACCGGCTGGGCGGCAACGGCGTCGCCAACTCCACCGTCTATGGCGGCATTTCGGGCGACGTGATGGCGGATTTCGTTGGTCGGGAGGGCGCGCTCCGCGAGCCCGACATGGGTATGGCGGAGGTTGCGATGGCGTCGTCGCTCAGGCCCTTCGGCAAGCCGGCGGGCGGTCTGTACAAGCTGCGCGAACGGCTGGACGATCTGATGTGGGACAAGGTCGGCATCATCCGCGAGGCCGGTGAGATGCGTGCGGCGCTGGCCGAAATGGACAATATGACGGCGGAACTGGAGGGCATCGGCGTCCCGGAGTCGGGCCGCGAATTCAATATCACCTGGCATGACTGGCTGAATCTGGAGAGCCTGCTGCTGGTTTCGAAGACCATCGCCGTGGCGGCCATCGCCCGCGAGGATTCGCGCGGCGCCCATTTCCGCAGCGACTTCCCCGACACCGGGCCGCTGGAGGAAACCGCCTTCACCGCCGTGACGATGGAAGAAGACGGGACCATGAAGCTGGAGATGAAGCCGGTCGAGTTCACCATCGTCAAACCCGGCGAGTCCCTGATCGAAGGCGTAGCCGGCGCCCCGCCGGAAACGGCGCCATAATGAAAATGAACCACAGAGACACAGAGACACAGAGGGCTGTGGGAGACACCCGCGTAAGCCCGGAGAGGCCCTGCCGCGCGCAGCGCTTGGAATTAAGGAGATATGGGGGTGAAGGGAGATGGGGGGAGAAAATCCAATGTCGAGACTGCTCCCCTCGATCCCCCCTTATCCCCGCATCCCCTTTTATGAAATCCTTTTCGTCGGCAGGGCGTAACCGGGAGAGGCACGGCGTGTTGATTGATTCTCTGTGTCTCTGTGGCTCTGTGGTTAACCTTCCAGCCTTGACGGAGAAAGGATTCGGCGGATGTTTCTGTTGAGGAGGATTTACCCATGATCGCAGCCGACCGCATCGAGGAGGCGGCCTACGGCGTCATGTTCCGGGCCGGGATCGAGATTCCGGAGGATTACGAGAACGGCCTGCGCGAACTGGCGAAGTCGGAGGAGGGCGACCTTTCCGCCTTCGTGATCGAGGCCATGCTGGAGAATTACGACGCCGCCCGCCAGGACCGCCGCGCCATGTGCGCCGATACCGGCGTGCCGCGCTATTTCGTGAAGGTCGGCAACGAGGCGCGGGTCGAGGGCGGCTTCATCGAACTGGAACGCCGCCTGCGGCTTGCCACTGCGCGCGCGACGCACGATATTCCGCTGCGCCCGAACCGCGTCCATCCCTTGAGCCGCCGCGACAACAACAACAATGTCGGCCTTAACGCGCCGGAGGTGGACTGGAGTTTCGAACCGGACGCCGACTGGATCGACGTCACCACGGTGCATAAGGGCGGGCTGTTCGGTTCCGACTACCGGATGCTGTTTCCGGCGGACGGGATCGACGGGATAAAGCGTTTTTTCCTGGATACGCTGATTGCGTTCGGCAAGCGGGGGCTCGCCTGCCAGCCGGCCATCGTCGGCGTCGGGCTGGGCGGATCGAAGGATGTCTGCATGACGCTGGGCAAGCAGGCGGCTTGCCTGCGCGTCGTCGGCGACCGCAACCCTGACCCGCAGATCGCGGCGCTGGAAGACGAGCTCAAGGAACTCGGCAACAATATCGGCATGGGGGCGATGGGTTTCGTCGGATCGTCGATGCTGGTGGATTGCCATATCGAGGCCGGCGACTGCCATACCGGCGGCATGCCGGTCTCGGTGCATACCTTCTGCCTGGCCTCGCGACGGGCGACGGCGCGCATCCATGCCGACGGGCGGATCGAGAACCGCGCCGATCCCAACTGGTTCACCCCTTACATGCGGCGGGAGACGGTCGAATGGCGAGCCACGGAAACAGTCTGAGGAAGCTCAGGATCAACGTGCCGGTCTCGGACGAGGACCTGGCACGGCTGCGCCCCGGCGACGTCGTCTATCTGGACGGCGTGATCTATACCGGGCGCGAGGGCGTCTATCGCAAGGTGGTCAAGGAAGGCACGAAGCCGCCGGTTGACTTGCGCGCGCTGTCGAACGTGAATTTTCACTGCTCGCCGGCGGCCAGCGTCGAGGAAGACGGCAGCTTCCGCATGGGTGCGGTGACGGCGACGGCCAGTTTCCGCTTCTCCGCCTCGCTGCCCGAATGGTTCGAGAAGACCGGCTGCAGGGTGATCATCGGCAAGGGCGGCATGAGCGCGGAAGACTACCACAATATCTTCGTACCGGCGGGCGCCCTGTACCTGACCACCGTCGGCTACGGCACCGGCGCGCTGCTGGGCCGCGGTATAAAGAAGGTGGAGGCCGCGCACTGGCTGGACGAACTAGGCATCGCCCAGGCCATGTGGGTGCTGCGGGTGGAGAATTTCGGCCCGCTGATCGTCGAAAGCGACCTGGAGGGCAACAGCCTGTTCGAACAGCAGAACGTGAGAATAAACCAGCGAATCGCCATGTTGTACGAGGGGCTGAAGGAACCGGCGCTGAGGCGGCACGGCGAGACGGACGACAAGACCGAGGAATTGATTTAGCGCGCGCTTTCCCCGCTTTGCAGGTGAGGCTCTACCTGAACTTTCAGGAATCAGTTCCAGATCCAGACCGGTTCGCCCGGTTCGCGGCCGATGCCGCGATCGGGCGGGAACAGTCCGTTGGTGACCTGGCCCACAAGCTCGCGAAAGGTGGGATCGCCGGTCCCGGTCGCGCCCGATAAGTGGCCTTTGATTACCGTGCGCAATCTCTTGCCCCGGCAGAAGGCCGCGAACAGCACAATTTCCTCACCCGTGGATTCGCTTGGCAGGGTGGAAGCATCGTCATGGCATAGCCGGGCGCTGTTCAACGACCGCGGTGGATCGAACAGCAAGACCGCGCGGTAACGGTCGCGCGCGCTCGCGCCCGGCGTCGTGGTGAAATTCGTGCGCTGGCCCCAGTGCTCGCCCTGCATGGCGTCCGTGACCGCTTTTTCGAAGCCCGAGCGGTCACCGCCGAACGGGTTGCCGACAACAACGACCCGCAGGTCGCGGCCGGCCCCGGCATAGGCGAACTCGCCGGGCGAGTAGTTCGGGGCGGTTTCCTGCTGGGTCAGGCGCACGCCACCGGCGGCACACGCGGCAACCGCAAAGACGGCGGCGACGAGGCTGAGGCGGAGACGCATGTCGATACCCATGGTGAACGACGCGTTCTAGTATGATTAACGAATATGATTAACGAATTCTCCAGTTCGGTCGATGACCTGCATCAATCCCGGCAGGATTTTCCTCGTCGTCGATAGCTACCTCGAAGGCAACAGCCAGCGGTACGATGGCATGGCGAGACGGATGACAAGATGGGAATGTAAGTTCAGGGCGATTGTTCCTACCAGGAGGCGTAGCCTTTGCCGGTATTTTCGTCACCGAAATTGTCCAGGAAATAGAAGTCGAAGTCGATTTCGAGCCGATAATAAGCGGCCGTGCTGAAGTGCCCCGCAGCGATCTTGAACTCTGAATCCTTGTTGGGAAACCACGCCGTACATACCAGATATCGAGAGTATTCGGGCTCAAGCTGGATAAGCCTCTTGCCATATGGTTCGATGCGCCTCCAAAGGGCGCGAATGTGGGTGTCGAGCGTAAGCCCTTTCTTTGCGCCGCTATGGAGCGCCCAGCTTGTGCCTGTGTAATTGCCATGACCACGCCGCCGTGGGTCACCCTCAATCCATCCCTCGTCAGGCTCAATGCCCATCTGCTGGGTAATCAGGTCGACAGGACCCGAGCCCGATATGTGGAGATAGGCATAAGAATCTATTTCGATGTCCATCTGTAGCCCCACATTACTATGGATTCAGACAATGTATTCGGCAGATTACCGATCTACTCGACCCCGCCCAGCGTCGTCAGCGTCTCGCCCAACGGCGTCATTTCTCCCTCCGCTGTCCAGCCCCGCGCCTCGGCCAGCGCGCGCAACTCCTTGATGCGTTTTTCGGTCAGCGGGTGGGTGCTGAGGAATTCGGGGCCTTCCTTGGGGAGTGTCTCGCCCATCTCTTCCCGCAGGATGCGGAAGAAGGCGTCGGCACCGGCGACATGGCCGTAGGTCGCGGCCAGGGTGGCCATGGCGTCGCGGTCGGCGCGGCTTTCGGCGTCGCGGGTAAAACCGCGCAGCAACAGGGCGTTGGGTCCCCAGATGAGGCCATCCGCCGTTTCCTGCGACACCCCGGTAATGGCGCCGATCACGAGTTGAAGCAGCAATACTCCGCCCATATCGGCGGCGACGTCGCGATTGGCGGCGTGGGCAATTTCGTGGGCCATGACCATGGCGAGCGCGTTTTCGTGCGGCACCCGCTCGACCAGGCCGCGCAGGATGAAGACATGGCCGCCCAGCGTGGCGAAGGCGTTGATGTCGGGATCGTCGAGGTAATGCACGGTGACGTGCAGATCCTCGGGCAATTCCATGTTTGCGGCCAGCCGGTCGGCGAGCGCCTGCAGCGCGGCCTGGGCTTTCCGATGCGCCTCGGGCTGTTCCTCCGCGGTTTCGGCCCCTCCGTCGAAAACGGCGGCGGCCATGGCGTTTTCCCAGGACATCGGCATGTAACGCCCGCCATAGGCGCCGATCAGGAATGCCGCCAGCCCCAGCGCCGCGAACAGCCCGACCGTGCCGGCGGTCAGCAGGAACAAATCGGCGAGCGGGCGGTGCTTGCTGACATTAATGCCTTCTGGGACCTTGACGTTCCGGACC
Organism: Alphaproteobacteria bacterium; assembly: GCA_041557215.1. GTDB lineage: Bacteria > Pseudomonadota > Alphaproteobacteria > UBA8366 > JADFVY01 > JADFVY01. The sequence goes on along the minus strand of JBFFGY010000016.1, from coordinate 9,567 downwards.
TTCATCGGATCATTCCCGCGGGATCACCGCCGTACCGAAGGCTAGGACTTCGACGGTGCCCACCGCGTTCTTGCCGCCCTTCGAGATCGAGCTGGTTTCGAAGCGCATGTTGAAGATCATGCTGGCCCCGATCACATGCGCTTCGTACTGCATGCGCAGGATGGCTTCGCGACGGGCACGGTCCATCAGGCTTTCATAAGAGTGGATGCGGCCGCCGAAGATCATGCGCAGCCGCGCCAGGAACCGCTTGAAATAATCTATCGAGATCACGGCGTTGCCGCGTACCAGGGTCGTTCGCGGGGCGGGATGCATCGGCGGCAGGGTCTTGGCGCAGACGACCGCGATGTCGCCCAGTTCGTCTTCGCGGCGGATGATCGATTTGTAGTGCCGCCGCTCGGCAAAACCGCCCGTGAAGAAAGCCAGGATCAGCAGCAGGACGACGAACAGGACCTGCCAAAGTTCGATCAGCAGTTCCATGGCTCTTACTCGACTATTACGGCGCTGCCGTAGACGAGGATTTCCGATGCACCCTGGGCAACGGAAGAGGTGCCGTAACGAATATTGATGATCGCGTTGGCGCCCTTTGCCTTCGCCTGTTCGAGCATGCGGTCGAAGGCCTCGTCGCGCGCCTCGCCCAACAGCTCGGTGTAGCCCTTCAACTCGCCGCCGACGATGTTCTTCAGCCCGGCCATCAGGTCGCGGCCGAAATGCTTGGTGCGAACGGTGCTGCCCTGGACGATGCCCAGATGCTCGCGGATGGTCCTGCCCGGAACGGTCTCCAAGGTGGATGTAATCATATTTCTGTCTCCCGCTGGATACTCTGTCGACGTCTTTATCGGACAGAAACATACAACGTATGGTTAATGGATATCGTGGTGTCTTGCCCAGGCCTTTGCTTCATGTAATGAAGGATGCCTGAAACGCCGGGAGAAACTGCAAATATGATCGATCTCTATACCTGGACCGTGCCGAACGGCCGCAAGATTTCCATCGCGCTGGAAGAAATGGGGCTGCCCTACAAGGCGCACGCCATCAATCTGGGCAAGGGGGAGCAGAAGAAGCCCGACTATCTGAAGGTCAACCCGAACGGCAAGGTGCCGGCGATCATCGACCGCGATACCGGCATCCGCATGATGGAATCGGGGGCGATATTGCTCTACCTGGCGGAAAAGAGCGGCAAGCTGATGCCCAAGGGGCTGAAGCGATGGGAAGTCATGGAATGGCTGATGTGGCAGATGGGCGGGTTGGGGCCGATGCTCGGCCAGGTGCATCACTACACCCATTTCAACAAGGGGCTGTCCGATTATTCCGAGGATCGCTACCGGGCCGAGATGGATCGGCTTTACGGGGTGCTGGACGAGCGGCTGGCGGAGCGGAAATTCATCGTCGACGATATCTCGATCGTCGATTGCGCCTGCTTCCCCTGGATCGCACGCTGGGATTACCAGGAGCAGGACCTGAACAAGTTCCCCAACGTCAAGCGCTGGTTCCTGGAAATGGCGGACCGCCCCGGTGTCCAGCGCGGCTATGTGGTGCCCAACGACAGCCAGACCATCCCGATGCCGGATTAACGCTAGTCATCGGGATGGGGGGCGCTCAGTCGACTCTTTTGCGGACATGCTCGCGGTGCAGGATGTAGAGGCCGCTGCCGGCGATCACCAGGGCGCCGACGATGGTCCATAGGTCCGGGAACTGCCCGAAAAATACCGCGCCCGACAACGTTGCCCAGATCAACGCGGTATAGCCGAAGGGGGCCACGGTGGCTGCTGGTGCCGCAGTGAAGGCCTTGATCAGGGTGAAATGGCTGACACCGCCGATGAGGCCCAGCAGGGCCATCATGGCCCAGCCTCCCGCATCGGGCGCAACCCAGAACATCGGCACGGCGGCGCTCGTCAACAGCGCCCCGATGAGGGGCGTGTAGAACAGGATTGTGAAGGTGCTCTCGCTGCGGCTGAGAATGCGGGTGGTGATCTGATAGAGCGCATTGCTTGCCGCGGCCGCCAGGGGCAGCAGAATGGCGAGTTGCATGGCGCCGGATCCCGGCCGGATGATAAGCAGCGCCCCGGCAAAGCCGGCTATGACGCCGGCCCATCGCCGGATGCCGACCTGCTCGCCCAACAGCGGCACCGACAGGGCGGTGATGATCAGGGGGCCGACCTGCAACATGGCGGCGCTTTCCGCCATTGGCAGAACCTGAAGGCCCGTGAAGAAGAGGACCGTCGTCGTCAGGAGCAGGGTGGACCGGAGGAATTGCAGGCCCGGCCGCCTGGTCACCATGATCAGCCGCATGCGTGGTAACAGCCAAATCCCGATCAGCAGCGTATGAAATACGAATCGCGCCCATACGACCTGCGGCACCGGGTAGAGCGCAGTCAGATGCTTGGCGACCGTGTCCATGGCGACGAACAGGGCCACCGTCAACAGCATCCAGGCGATGCCACCGCGGGACTCTGCTACCGATTGCGGCAGTGCGGCCGGGATCACAGAGTATCCTCTGCCGGCGCGGCAGCGGCCCTGCGCCGCCTCTGGACCCAGATCACTGCGCCGACGATCAGCGTGCCGCCCAGGATCTGTTCTACGCGCGGCGATGCGCCGAACCAGATGGCGACCAGCACACCGACAATGGGGGTCAGGTTCATGAACATCGAGGCCAGTTGCAGCCCGATCTGGCGCACCCCGTAATTCCAGCACAGGACGGCAACCGACGCGCCGCCCAGGGCAGACCAGGCGACCAGGCCGATCTCGCGCCCGCCCGGCGTGGGCGGCGGCCAATGCACATGGCCGATGGCCATCAGGCACAAATATGCCGCGAAAACCCAGATCCCCGCGGCCGGGACCGTCAGGCCGGTGATGCGCATCTGCGACATCCCATCCAGCCAGCGCTGAGCCGCGAGCGAATACCAGGCCCAGCAGGCCATCGCCGCGACCAATAACGGCTCGCCCCCGCCGAATCCGATTTTGAGGCCGCCATTCGACAGGTCCATCGTGGCCAGCAAGCCACCGGCAAAGGAGGCCAGCAGAGCCGGCATAATTCCCGGCACCGCAGGCTCGCCGAAACCGACCCTGGCCACTAGGGTGGCGACGACCGGTCCCGCTGCCATGATGGCAATCGCGGTCACGGTGTTGGAATAGAGAATGCCGAAATTGAAGAAGGTGACGAACCCGGCAATACCGCCGCCCAGCCACATGATCCGTGCGATCGAGACGCCGCGAGGGAGCAGCGGGCCCGCCTCCATCATTCGCAGCATTCCCAGCGACAGGGGGATCGCCAGGACATAGCGCCCGACATTCAGCGTGAAAGGGTCATACTGTCGCAACAGCACGTCCAGCACCGGCAGCATGGAGCCCCAGAGCAGAACCGTCATCATCAGTGCGGCATTGGCCAGACCCATCGGCATTTCTTTCATCGGGACGCCGGTATTGAAGCGGGCCGGCGCGCGCCACACTGCCGCAAAAAGACGCCCCCTTCCAGCCCAAAAAAAGGCCGGCGAACTTGTCGGGAGGACGCCGGCCGAGAGCGCGTGGCTCGCTCTGTGAATTTCGGTTTAGCGGGTGCCGGCCAGCGGAATCCCCGTCGCCTCCGATGCAGCGATGGTGATGGTCTTCAGGTCTTCCGGCTCCAGGTTGTGGATATTGGTCTTGCCGGTGCAGCGGGCCATGATTGAGGTTTCCTCGGCCATGCTCTGCAGCAGATATTCCGCGCCGGTGACGCGTTCCTCCATGGTCCGGTCGCCGGCATAGGCGACGCCGTCCGCGGATACGGTTCCGCCCGCGGCGATCGCCATGGCAACGCCGACCGCGGCCGCCATGCCACCCAGGGCCAGGACCTTGGCGACGTCGGTGCCCGACCGCACGCCGCCATGCCAGATCAGGTCGATCTCTTCTTCCCGGTTGAGGCGCCGCAGGATGCGGATGGCGTCGCGCAGCACGGTCATATCCGGCGGGCCGGAGACCTCGGAGCCGCGCGTGCCGTCCAGCAGCATCAACTCCAGACCCTGTTCCAGTGCGAAGGGAATGGCGGCCTCAAGCGCCGGGCGCTGAACCGACAGGCCGGCGAGCTGGGAAGCCGATGCGCGTTTCACCTCGAAGGGCGAGAAGTTTTCGCCAATCTCATAAATCGCGGCGGCGGCGCTGGCGTCCGGGTCTTCGCCGGGCTTCAGCAGTTGAAGCCAGGGCATGCCGCCATCCGGCCTGCGCCGGCCGATCCAGCCACAGCCGCTATTTTCCGCTGCCTTGGCCACCGCGCGGCGGATTTCGTCCGGCGCATCGTCGAAACCGGCAACCAGATAGGGGTTCTGTATCCCGATGCTGCCGCCCAGCTCGGTATCGGTGCGGCAGGCCTCGCGATAGGGGTCGATCACTAGACGCGACAGGTTCGCCGGCAGGAAGACAATATCGTCGAAGCTGGCGGGCTTGTCCGGCGTGATCAGTATCTCGCGCGGTTTCAGGCGCTTCCGCAGCATGGCCGACTGCGATTTCGCGTCCTCCGGCTGCATGCGCGCCATCAGGAAAATATCCTCGCGATTCTTCACCGAGTAATCAGCGGTGCCGGTCTCCGCGTCGCAGCGGAAACAGCGTGCCGCCTCGGCAATGGCGGTCTCCTTGTCGTATTCCGATTCGATCTCCGGGAATTCCGCGGGCCTGTCGCCCAGTCCGTGGAACGCTTGTTCCTGGCGGGGATATTTCTCCCACATGATGTCCTGCGCCACCTCGATCCGGCGGGTACGGTAGGGCGTGTGGTAGGGCAGGGGGGCTTCGTTCCCTTCCAGATATTGCTTGATGTAGTACGCCGCCTTGTGGCCGTGATGCATGGCCATGACGATGGTCGAGCCGCCGAAGGCGCCGTCGCCCGCGCCGAAGACCTGCGGGTCTTCGGTGCGCATGGAATCGAAGTCGGTGACCACGCGGTCGGTCTCGATCAGGCCGCGCTCGCGTAGCTCCCGGCAATCGCCGGTCTGGCCGACGGCGGCGATGACCATGCCGCAATCGATGTCGTATTCCGATCCGGGAACGGTGCGGAAGGCGCGGCGGCCGTCTTCTTCCGGCTCGCCCAGTTCGGTCTTCACGACGCGCAGCGCCAAGCCGCCGTCCTTCTCGACGATCTCGACCGGCTGGGCGTGGTAGATGAACTCGATATCCTCCTTGATGGCGCCTTCCAGCTCGTCCTTGCGGGCCGGAATTTCACCGGGACCGCGGCGGTAGACCACTTTCACATTCTTGCAGCCGGGCATGCGCTTGGCGACCCGGCAGGCATCCATCGCCACGTCGCCGCCGCCGATCACCAGCACGGTTTCCGGCAGGGTCGGGCGCTCGCCGGTGGAATTGATGCGGCGCAGGAAGCCGACGCCGTCCTCGACCATCGGATGGTCCTCGCCGGGCACGCCCATCGGCTTGCCCCAGGCCGCGCCGATCGCCAGCAGCACCGCTTCATGGCGCTGCTTCAACTCGTCCAGGCTGACCTGTTCGCCGAGCGCGGTGTTGGTATGGATGGTGATCCCCGGGCAACGCTTGAGAATCCGGTCGATATCCTCGTCGAGGATGCGCGCGGGCAGGCGGAAGCCGGGGATGCCCCATTGCATCACGCCGCCGGGCCGATCGAACTTGTCGTAAACATCCACCTTGTAGCCGGCCAGCGCCAGGTCCTGGGCTGCGGTCAGCCCGGCCGGGCCGCTGCCGACGATGCCGACGCTCTTGTCCTTGCTAGGATAGATGGGATCGAGATGAACGGTCGTTCCCAACTCGTCCATCACGTATCGTTTCAGGTTGCGGATCGCCAACGGGCCGTCGCTGTCGGCGCGGCGGCAGGCGGGCTCGCAGGGCGCGTCGCAGACCCGCCCGCAGACCGAGCTGAAGGGGTTGGTCGCGGTGATCGCCTCGAAGGCCTCAAGCTGTTTGCCCTCCCAGATCAGCCCGATATAGGAGGGGGCGTCGGTGCCGATCGGGCAGGCGATCTGGCAGGGCGCCGGCACGAAATGCAGATCGTCGGTATCGTCGCGCAAATCCAGCGGCGTCCAGCCCGACCCCAGCGGGGTACCGGAGAGTTTCTTATCGCTCATCTCAGCTCGCCTTGAGTTGCAGGTTGGGGTCGCGGTATTCGGGCGCGTAGGGCAGGCTGGTGATCTTTGCCGCCTCCGGCGTGGTGGCGACCAGATCGTCGCGGCAGAGCTGCTTTACGTCCGAATAGCCCAGCCCGTCGGTAATCGCCGCGATCTGCCAGCGCATTGCCTCCAGGAAATGGTGGATATGCACGGCCTCGATTGGCGTGTTGTAGCGGCGCTCATGCTCCGGATCCTGGGTGGCGATGCCGACCACGCAATTGCCGATATGGCACTGCATACAGGCGATGCAGCCGCCGGCGATGATGGCCGAGGTGCCGACCGCCACCGCGTCCGCGCCCAGTGCCAGCGCCTTGGCTGCATCCACACCGTCCTTGATTCCGCCCATCAGCACGATGGGCAGTTGGCCGGTCGCGTCGATCTCAGCTAGCGCGTCCAGTGCTTCCTGGATCGCCGCCAGCGTCGGGATGCCGACATGCTCCAGCACCTCTGCGCCGGCGGCGCCGGTGGAACCCTGCAGTCCGTCCAGTTCGACATAGTCGAAGGTGTCCTTCAGGGCGATCTTGATGTCGTCGCGTACGCGGCCCGCGCCCAGCTTGATCGAAACCGGGATGCGGTGGCCGGTGGCCTCGCGGAATTCCTCCACCTTGATGACAAGATCGTCGGCGCCCAGCACGTCGGGGTGACGCGACGGCGAGCGCAAATCGATGCCTTCGGGAATGCCGCGGATGGCGGCCAGTTCCTTGGTCACCTTCTTGGCCATCAGCTGGCCGCCGAGGCCCGGCTTGGCGCCTTGCGAGATATAGATTTCCAGCCCGTTGGCGCGCTGCATGTCATGCACGTTCCAGCCCAGCCGGCCGGCCAGGCACTGGAAGATCAGCTGCTCGGCCTCCTCGCGTTGCTGGTCCATCATGCCGCCCTCGCCGGTATTCTCGGCGATGCCGGACAAGCGGGACGCAATCGCCAGGGCCAGCTTGGCCGAGCGGCTGAGCGCCCCGAAGCTCATCGGCGCGATCATCACCGGCATCGACAGATCCAGCGGCTTGGCGCCGTGCTTGTCACCCAGCAGGGTGCGCATCTTGACCTTTTTCAAAAGGTCCGGGTCGCGTCCCGCCTGTGACAGGTCTCGCCTGAAGGCGATGTCTGTCAGATGGGGGAGGGGACGGGCGGCCCCGTAACCGCGGATGCGGTAACGGCCCATCTGTGACTTGATATAGATATCCTCCTGGACCTTCTCGTTCCAGTAGCCGGAATCGCCGGAAAAGGTGAAGAAGGGGATGTTGCGGCGCGGCGGCTCCGGGTTTTTGTAGCGCAGCTTGGTGCCCGCATTGACGATCTTCTTGAAGCTGCCGCTGAATTCCAGGCCGTACTTGTCGAGGAATGCCCGGATGCCCTTCAGGTCATCCTCGGTCGGCTCCACCTGCATCGCGTCCGAGCCGAGAGACTGCACCTCGCCGCCGACGAAAATCTCGCCGGCCGACATGTCCTCGCCGACTTTCTCACCCGAGTTGCCGAGGATGATGATGCGGCCGCCATACATCATGTAACCCGCCATGAAATTGGCGTTGCCGGCGCAGCAGAGCGTGCCCGCCTTCATCACCTGGCCGGCGCGTGAGCCGATATTGCCCTTCACCACGACCTCGGCGCCGCGGATCGCGACGCCCGCGATGGCGCCGGCATTGCCGCCGACGACGACCGAGCCCTTGTACATGTTGTCCGCCAGGCCCCAGCCGACATTGCTGTCTATCTCGAAGCTCGGCCCGTCGGTCAGGCCGGCGCAGAAATAGCCCGCCGACCCGCGCACGCGGACGGTGATGTCATGGGTAAGCCCGACGCCGATATGGTGGCGCGCGTCGGGGTTCAGGACCTCGACATCCTCTCCCCGTTCGCCGCATTGGCGGATAAGTTCGTTGGCTTCGGTTATCGATTGTCTGGATAAGTCGATCGTGACCACGTGTTATACGTCCCTGGTGCAGGTTCCATGGTGTTGAGGGCCTTGCCCGGAAATAGCCGGTTCAGCGATACCTCTTCCGAGGCGATGGCGATCATGTTGTCGGTCTCGTAGAGCACCATCGGCTTCACGGCCAGCCGGTCCTTGGCATAGCCGATCTCGTCCTTGGTGGAGACCAGGAAGGAGAAGGTGCCGTCCAGATCGTCGATGGAATCGCGCAAGGCATCTTTCAGGCCGACGCCGCGCGACATCTTTTCGGCCAGATAGACCGCGATCAACTCGCTGTCATTGTCGGTGCGGAATTCGAAGCCCTTGCGCTCCAGCCGGCGGCGCATCTTCCAGTAATTGGTGATCTGCCCGTTATGGACGATGGCGACATCGGAAAAGCCGGTGGCCCAGAAGGGGTGGGCTGCCTCCGGCTTGACGTCCGATTCGGTGGCCAGGCGTACATGGCCGAGCCCATGCGTGCCGCGATGGCGGGCAACGTGATAGACCTCGTCGACGTCGTGGGCGCCGCCAACATCCTTGATGATCTCCAGGCTCGACCCGATGGAGACGACCGTCGCGCCATGTTCCAGCGCATAGGCGAATTTCTGCAGGTCGCCGGTGAAGTTCACCCGCACCCGGAAATTGCCGCCCTCGATTTCCTCTTCCAGGATTTCGCAGTCGTAGTCGGCGAGGATCTTCCTGATGGCGGCGATGCTGGCTTTGCCGCCATCGTCCGTCCCGATCATGAAACGCAGCAGCAATTCGCCGTCATGATGGTCGCCGTAAAGCGCGAAACCGGTCGAATCGGGCCCGCGATGCTGGCAGCCGTCCAGCATGCTGATGAGGTCCTTGCCGGCGTCGCCGCCGCCGGGCGTCTTGTACATGATTCCCGCGATGCCACACATGGCGCCATTACTCCGTGGAAATTGTCTCTCGGGCAGTTTTTCCAGAGGGTGAATCCTGCCTAATCTTCATTATAGGTGGTGTCGGCAGGGAATCAACAGTTGGGAAAATTATTTTCCTGACACGAAAGATGCTTTCTGCGGCTGGGATTGGGCGGGGAGTCGGTTGAAATGATCATAATCTATTAGTGTCATGCGGTTAGCGCAAATAACACATAATACAAAATGTAAAAAAAATATATTCCATCATAAAAAAGATAATTATATTGAAATCCCATAATAGATTACGTAAATATGCGGCTGCAGCCTTGGGATGGCTGGGCTGCCAGACTCATTGAATAAGGGATACGGGCTATGCCGGATACGACATCATGGACGGAGAAAAGGCTTATCGAGATCGACGCGGCCACTCTGTGCCGCTGGCTGTCTTCCGAAATGGCGGTGCTGGTCGATGTGCGCGAGGAATGGGAATTCGTTCACGATCGCATCCCCGGCGCCATCAATATCCCGCTGTCGAAATTCGATATCCGCAAGCTGCCGGCCGTTGACGGCCGCCGGCTGGTGCTGACCTGCGCGGTCGGCCGCCGCTCGGCGCAGGCCGCCGGAATTATGCTGGCTACCGGGCACGACCAGGTTATCCATCTGCGCGGCGGCATGCTGGCCTGGGACG
>JBFFGY010000015.1:0-14908 GCA_041557215.1 Alphaproteobacteria bacterium | reverse complement strand
GGCCTTATTCAATTCCGGGTCCCTCCGCCGGGCCGGGCGGGGGACGGCCCAACTGCCGCTCGCGCCAAATCACATACCCGCCGCCGCCCACGATCAGCACGGCGCCGGCGATGGTCCAGAAATCGGGAAACTCGCCGAAGATGGTGAATCCGATCAGCGCCGCCCATACCAGCAGCGTGTAGTTGAAGGGCTGCAGCAGCGACGCCGGCGCATATTGCAGGGCCTTAACGAACAGCATATGGCCGACGATTCCCATAGAGGAAAAAACGGCCAGCAGCATCCATCCCTGTGGGTCCGGCATGCGCCATTGCGGCAATCCCACGAAGGTCGCCGCCACGCAGCCGATCACCGCCATATAGAGCGTGCTGGTCTCGAAACTGTCCCGGAAACTGACCAGGCGCGTCGTCAGATTGTAGATGGCGAAGAGAAAGGCGCAGCCCAGCGGGATCAGGGCCGCCCATTGGAAGACGCCCAGCCCGGGCCTGACGATCGTCAGGGCGCCGACAAATCCGATGCCAACACCCAGCCAGCGGCGCCAGCCGACATGTTCGCCAAGAATCGGGATGGCAAGGGCGGTGGCGATCAGCGGGAAGGTCGCGATAAGCGCGTGGATTTCGGCCAGCCCGAGATAATGCAGGCCGTAAGCGAACAGTCCGATTTCCGCGACGAAGATCAGCGACCGGAATGTCTGCAGCACCGGCCGGCGCGAGCGCGCCGCCGCTACCACGCCACCCCGCAGTTGCGCGAAAATCAGCGCGAAACCCGCGAACATCCAGAACCGGAACATCACAAGCTGCGCCACCGGATAGTCGCGGATCAGGAACTTGGTCAGGCCGTCCTGGCAGGCGATGATGAACAGCGCCAGCAGGCACAGAATTATGCCGGTCCGCTGGGACCGGCTGTCATTGGCTGTAACGGGTGTCGTAGCGGCGTCGCTCATGATAGCCGCTTATAGATATTTCGAACGCCCCTGTCCCATGCAATATTCGCCGTCCAGCTATTCCCAGGCACAGGCATCGCGCATCGGCGCGGCGACCGTTGCCAGGCCGGCCAGTTCGAAGGCCGCGGTCAGCGGTTCGCCGCCCTCGACCGGGATCTGCAGGCGCAGCCGGTCGCTGAGGTACAGCGCCTTCACGAAGCGCACCGCCAGGGCGCTGCTCCATAGTCCGAAGCGCCGGCCGTCCGACGCGGCAAGCAGTTCCCCCGGCTGGACGTCGCCGGAGCCCAGCCGGTACTGCACCGGCACGATGTCGCCCCTCATGGGCCGGCCGAAATCGAAGAAGACCCGTGTTTCGCCCTGTTCGCAACGCAGGGTCAGCACGGGATTGACCGCGATCCCGCCGACCCCGGGCAGGGGGTTCAGCGCCGCCGCCCATGCCTCGTAGTCGGTCCAGGCCGGGTTCAGCCGCGACGGCAATTCCTCCAGCATCCAGGCGCCGCGATCCGCCCGCGCCGCCCCGTCCGCCGCCAGCGCCGCCAGCCCGTCGAAACAGTCCAGCCGCGCCGTTTCCTCTTCGATGGCGGTGCAGGCGGAAAGGTCGCCGGCCGCCTGCGCCGGCAAGGCGGCGGCCATCGCAGTTACGAACATGGCAAAGGCAGGCAGGCGCATCGAATTCTCCCGGAAAAGGCTCTAGGCGGGTGCGAGAGAGTCGCGCAGGATGATGCTGGTTTCCAGCTCGAAGCTATGGCATTCGGTCTTGCCGTCGCGGATATCCAGAAGGATCTTTGCCGCCGCTTCGCCCATGCGCCTGTGGGGAACATGAACCGTCGTCAATTTCGGTTCGACCACTTCTGCCAGTTCGATATCGTCGAACCCGGTTATGGAAACTTCCTTGGGTATCCGGACTCCAATTTCCTTGGCCTTGGTGATGGCGCCGGCCGCGAGGACGTCGTTGCCGCAAATGACGGCCGTCGGACGCGGGCTGCCCTGCATCAGTTCCTCGAAAGCACGACCGCCATCGGCCAGTGAATAGGGGACGGTCACGATGGGCAGTTGTTCGGCCGAAAGCCCGGCGTCCCGCAGGGCGGCGCGCACGCCCTCGATACGGTCGCGTGCCCGGTCGTTGAACTCGGATGCGGCGGAGATCATGGCGATTTGCCGATGGCCGAAATCGATGACCTTCCTGGTCAGGGCATAGGCAGCTTTGCGATTGTCGAACCCGACGATGAAGCAATCTGTCTCGGCGCAGACGTTCCATGTGATTACGTAGGGGATGTGGCGGGTTCTCAGGAAGTTGTATGTCTTCTCAAGGCGCGACGAGCCGATCAGCAGCAAGCCGTCGGCGCCCTGGCTGACCAGGGCCCGGATCTGTTCGAACTCCCGTTCGGGATCGTAGCCGGAACTGGCGACCAGCAAGGTCACGCCCGCTTCCGCCAGGGTTTCCTGGAAGGCCTGTATGCCGCGTGCAAAAATGGCGTTTTCCATGGTCGGAATCACCGCGCCCATGGTGTTCGAGCGGTTGGAGGCCAGCGCCCGGCCCCCGAAATGCGGCGTATAGCCCAGTTCGTCGACAACGCGCATGACGCGCTCGCGCGTTGCCGCGACCACTCGATCCGGTTCGTTGAAACATCGGGAAACCGTGGCGGAAGAAACGCCGGCGGTTTTCGCAACATCATCCAGGGTCGGTTTTGACGCCTTGTTCATCCTTTAAACATAGACCTTTGTGGACTGGTATAAAAGAAACCAGTAGCGGCCAATGTAAGCGCTTGCATTTTTCGATGCAAGCGCTTACATTGGGCCCTGCGATAAATCGGAGGAGACCGAAATGCGTGTCATGGACCGGTATCTCATAATTATATCGAGCGGGCTTTTCCTCCTGTTTTTCGCGAATGTCGTCGCAGGCTCGTTGGGCATTAAGGTCTTTCTGACCGACATCCAGGAAATGTTGATCCTGTTCGCCGCCTGCATCTTTTTTGTCGTTGTCATTCTGTTTCGGGAACGGGCGGCGGGAGCCAGGAAAGAGAATTCCGGAAACAGCGAACACAGGGAGATGAAACAATCATGAGTAATGAGCAGAATTTGAAAGAGCTGAAGTCCGCGGAACGCAGGAATTTTCTTCGTCTGACCGGGACCCGCGCCTTTACCGCCGCGATGGTTGCCGGGGCCGCCGGAACCTTGTGGTCCGACAAGGCCGTGGCCCAGACCATGAAAGAGGAAAAGGATCGCGAAAAGGCCGCGCAGCACGTCATGACGATCGCGACCGCCTATATCCTCGGGGCGTCGCGCAGCTATCCGATCATGCAGCTGGACCTCAAGGAAAACATCCAGAATGCCACGAATGGGGCGGTCTATGTGAAACTGGCGCCCGGCGGTCAGCTCGGTGCCGGTGGTGCGCTGGCGCAAAAGGTGCAGGGCGGCACCATCCAGGCGGCCCAGCATTCGCTGTCGAATTTCGCTCCCTTCGCGCCGGCTGCCGATCTCATCAACCTGCCCTATTTCTGCGGCGCCAATCAGCGTGTTGTGAATCTCGTGACGTCGGAAGCCTGGAAGAACGAGGTGCACCCGAAGATCGAAGAGAAGGGTTTCAAGGCGCTGTTCTATGTTGTGATCGACCCGCGGGTCGTCGCCGTTCGCAAGGGCGGTGCGGGCGCTGTCCTGTCGCCGGCCGACCTGAACGGCGTGAAGTTCCGCGTGCCGGGTTCGAAGATGCTCCAGCAATATTACCGTCTTGTCGGCGCCAATCCGACCCCGGTCGCATGGGGCGAAACGCCGTCGGCGATCAAGCAGGGCGTCGCGGATGCGCTCGACCCCTCGGTCGGCGCGCTCTATGTCTTCGGCTTCAAGGATATCCTCAGCCACGTCACCTTCACCCAGGCGGTGCCCGACAGCCAGGTCTATTCCTGTAACCTGGAATGGTTCAATTCCCTGCCGAAGCCGGTTCAGGAAGGCATCGAGTTCGCCTCCGAAATTACCGCGCAGCAGAACCTGGCCAAGGTTCCGGCAGCCCGCAACTACGCCATGGCGGAACTGACCAAATCGGGTGTCGAGTTCCATTCGCTGAGCGACGATCAGCTTGCCGAGTGGAAGGCCGCCGGTGGCTATCAGCGTGGCGAGTGGGACGAGTTCAAGAAGGAGCTCGCCGGCTCCATGGCCACCTTCGGCAAGCTCGAAGACGCCGCCAATACGATGGGCCGCTACTACGTTCACGACGCCTAGGTCGCTAACGCCGCCGGAAGTGTCCTCCTTATTCCGGCGGCGTATTTTTCGACCGCATTTTCCGTGGCCCGTTACCGGGCCTTGCGCAGGCCCTTGGGAATCCAAGGCGCTTGAACGAGACAGGTGTAGCCATGCGGTATTTGAGACTGATCGAAAAAGACATGGAGCGATGGGCGCTGCTGGTTTTCTATACCATGCTGGTGGTGACGATGGCCGTCGAGGTCATCCGGCGCGAGCTCTTCGCCTATTCCTCGATCTGGGGTGAGGAAATCGTCCGGTATGCCTTCATCTATCTGGCGTGGATCGGCGCCGCGGCGGCGGTTCGCGACCGGGCGCATATCCGGATCGATGTGCTCTATCACTATGTATCGCCGCGGATCAAAGCGCTTCTCTACATTCTTGGCGACCTGGTGATGGGCGTGGTCGCGATATTCGCCCTCTACTGGTCGCTGGAAACGGTGGCGGTTGCCTGGAAGTTCCAGTCGGTCAGCCACGGCCTGCGGGTGCCCATGGTGTGGTTCCTGATGGCGGTGCCAACGGGCTTCGGCCTGATGATCTTCCGCCTGCTGCAGTCCCTCAAACGCGATATCGCCGATCTTCGTGCCGGCCGGGCCGTGCACGAAGGCGAGCAACTCTTCGATTAGGGGGCGGAACCGATGCTTTGGCAAAATCTGCAACAGCAGACGGTCGAACTGGGTTGGGACTTCTATGGCCCGGTGCTGATTTTCGTGCTCCTGTGCGCGCTCGGGGTCCCGATCTGGGCGGCCATCGGCTCCACCGCCATCGGCATGCTGATCTGGTCGGGGGTCCTGCCGCTCTCGCTGCTGGGCGAATCGCTGTTCGACGGCATTGACGCCTTTGCCCTGACCGCGGTGCCGCTGTTCATCCTCACCGGCGACGTCCTGGTCCGGACCGGGCTCAGCCGCAAATTCCTCAACGTCGCCGAGGCGCTGACCTGCTGGACGAAAGGCGGGTTCGGGTCGGCGACGGTCGTCGTCTGCGGCATGTTCTCGGCGATTTCCGGCTCCGATGCCGCCGGCGCCGCGGCGGTCGGGCGGATGACCATCGACCGCCTGGTCGAATCCGGTTATCCGCGGCCCTATGCCTGCGCCCTGGTCGCGGCCGGGGCCTGCACCGGCATCCTGATCCCGCCCTCGATCGCCTATATCATCATCGGCCTGGTCCTCGGCATCTCGGCCTCCGTCCTGTTCCAGGCGGCGCTGATTCCCGGCCTTCTGATCCTCGGCTCCATCCTGGTGACCAACATCGTGCTGAACCGCCACTACGCCTATGAATCCGGCGGCGGCATAAGCTGGAGCGAATGGTCGGCGAATATCGTTACCGCGCTCAAGGACGGCTGGTACGCCTTCATCGTGCCGGCGATCATCTTCTACGGGATATTCTCCGGCCGCCTGACTCCTACCGAGGCCGGCGCGACCGCCGTGGTGGTCACGATCATCCTGGGGTTCATCCTGAAGACCATCAGCCTGTCGGACTTTCCGGCCATGCTGGTCAGTTCGGCCCGGGTCAACGGCGTGATCCTGCCGATCATCGCCTTCTCGCTGCCTCTGGCGCAGACCCTGGCCGCCATCGGCGTGCCGCAGGGCTTCGTCTATGCGGTCACCAGCCTGACGGAAAATCCCTATGTCCTGATCCTGCTGATGATCGGCATCCTGATCGCCGCCGGCTGCGTGATGGAAACCACGCCGAACATCGTCATCCTGGCGCCGCTGCTGAAGCCGCTGGCCGACGAGATCGGCATGAACGAGATCCAGTTCTGCGTGATGATGATCACCTCGCTGGGTGTCGGTTTCATCACCCCGCCGCTGGGCCTGAACCTGTTTGTCGTCTCCGGCCTGACGGGGGAATCAATCCTGAAAATCGCGGCGCGCGCCGTGCCCTTCGTCTTCTTCATGCTGATGGTGGTCCTGATGATCGCCTATATCCCGGCCGTATCGACCACGCTGCTGCCGGATATCTACAAGTAGGAGCTGTCCATGCCTCGCGAATATCTGAAAAAGGCCCAGAAAAAGTCGACGACCGATGCCGGCGATGTCCGGGAAACGGTCCAGGCAATTCTCGACGAGATCGAACAGGGTGGCGAGGATGCCGCACGGCGTTACGCGGAGAAGTTCGACCGCTACAACGGCGAGATCATCCTGACGCCCGATGCGATCGCCGCCGCCGCCGCGCAGGTGCCGCAGAAGCTGAAGGACGATATTCGCTTCGCGCACGATAACGTCCGGCGCTTCGCCGAGGCCCAGATGAAGACCCTGACCGATATCGAGGTCGAGGTCGTGCCGGGCCTGGTCGCCGGGCAGAAGAGCATCCCCTGCCGCTCGGCCGGATGCTACGTGCCGGGCGGCCGCTACAGCCATATCGCGTCGGCCGTCATGACCGTCACCACGGCCAAGGTCGCGGGCTGCGACCATATCGCCGTCTGCTCGCCGCCCCGCCCCGAAGTCGGCATCAACCCGGCGATCATCTATACCGCCGATCTCTGCGGCGCCGACAAGATCCTCGCGATGGGCGGGGTGCAGGGCGTCGCCGCCATGGCCTTCGGCCTGTTCGGTCTGCCGGAAGCGGATATCCTGGTCGGGCCGGGCAACCAGTTCGTCGCCGAGGCCAAGCGCATCCTGTTCGGCCGCGTCGGCATCGACATGTTCGCCGGGCCGACCGACAGCCTGATCCTGGCCGATGCCGGCGCCGACGCGGATATCGTCGCCGCCGACCTGGTGGGCCAGGCGGAGCATGGCTACAACTCGCCGGTCTGGCTGGTCACCGACGACCGGGCACTGGCCGAGAAGGTGATGGAGTTGGTGCCGCGCCATATCGACGGCCTGCCGGAGGTGAACCGCGACAACGCCACCGCCGCCTGGCGGGATTATGCCGAGGTCATCCTCTGCGCCGACCGCGAGGAAATGGCCGCAACCTCCGACGAATATGCGCCGGAACATCTGACGGTGCAGGCCGCCGACCTCGACTGGTGGCTGAACCGCCTGAAATGCTACGGCTCGCTGTTCCTGGGCGAGGAAACTACCGTGGCCTTCGGCGACAAGGCCTCGGGCACCAACCATGTCCTGCCGACCTCCGGCGCGGCGCGCTATACCGGCGGCCTGTCGGTCCATAAATATATGAAGATCGTCACTTGGCAGCGGGCGACGCGCAATGGCGCGAAGCCGATCGCCGAGGCCACGGCCCGCATTTCGCGGCTGGAGGGGATGGAAGGTCATGCCCGCACCGCCGATATCCGCCTGCGGAAATATTTCCCCGACGAGGATTTCGACCTGGTTGGAACAAAGTAAGGGGTTGCCGGAATGCCGGGTGTTTCCCTGTTCGACGTCGCCGGTCGCGTGGTCTGTGTGACCGGCGCCAGCAGCGGCATCGGCCGCGCCGCCGCAACCATGCTGGCGGCCGCGGGGTCGCGGGTCGTCGGCGTCGCGCGGCGGGCCGACGAGCTAGAGGCCTGGTCCGCCTCGACGGACGGCGAAACGGCGCCGGTCGTGGCGGACCTGGGCAGGCGCGCCAATATCAAGGGCATCGCCAGCGCCGTGCGACAGCCCTTCGGCCCGCCCGACATCCTGATCAGCGCGGCGGGAATCAACACCCGCCAGAAGGCCGACGAGGTCACCGCGGAAGGATGGGACGCCACCATCAATCTGAACCTGGCGGCGCCCTTCTTCCTGGCGCAGGCCTTGGTGCCGGAGATGAAGCGGAAGGGCTGGGGGCGGATCGTCAATTTCGCCTCGCTGCAGTCGCGCCGTGCCTTTGCCGGCGGCCTGTCCTACGGCGCATCGAAGGGCGGCGTGGAGCAGATGACCCGCGCCATGGCCGAGGCCTGGTCGGCCGACGGCATCATGGTCAATGCGCTGGCGCCCGGCTTTTTCCCGACCGAGTTGACCGGCCCGGTCTTCTCGAATGCCGAACTGGCTGCCCGCAACGCCGCGCAGACCTGCATCGGGCGCAATGGCGAGCTGGCGGACCTGGAAGGGCCGCTGTTGTTCCTGTGTTCGGACGCGTCCGGTTACGTCACCGGGCAGGTCCTTTTCGTTGACGGAGGTTTCACCGCGAAATGAAGGCGCTTGTCTATACCAACCCCGAAGAGCTGGTCTATCGCGACGAACCGGATCCCGTGCCCGGGGCGGGCGACGCCCTGGTCCGTATCGAGGCCGTGGGCATCTGCGGCTCCGACATGCATGCCTATCTCGGCCATGACGAGCGCCGTATCGCGCCGCTGATCCTGGGGCATGAGGCGATGGGCGTTATCGCCGGCGGCCCGCGCGACGGCCAGGCCGTGATAGTCAATCCGCTGGTCACTTGCGGCGACTGCCCGGCCTGCCAGACCGGGCGGTCGAATCTCTGCCCGGACCGGCAGATCATCTCCATGGCGCCGCGCCAGGGGGCCTTCGCGCAGTTCCTGTCGATCCCGGAACGCAACCTGGTGCCGGTGCCGGCGGGCATGGATGCGGGCAGGGCGGCGCTGGCAGAGCCCATTGCCACCGGATGGCATGCGGTGAATACGGCTGGCCGCGCGGCCTGGCGGCCGCTGGCGGAAAGCCGGGCGCTGGTGTTCGGCGGCGGGGCGGTCGGGCTGGCCTCGGCGCTCAGCCTGAAGGCCCAAGGCTGCAACGATATCCTGCTGGCGGAAACCAACGAGCTGCGCCGCCGCACGGTGGAAAAGGCCGGCATCTGCACGGTGTTCGATCCGATCTCGAACAACATCGCCGGGGAAAATTCGGTCGATCTGGTGATCGATTGCGTCGGCGGCAAGCCGACCCGCATGGCGGCGGTTGCGGCGATCCGGCCGGGCGGTGTCATCGTCCATGTCGGGCTGATGGATCGCGCCGACGGCATGGATGTGCGCAAGATCACCCTGCAGGAGGTCGCCTTTATCGGCACCTACACCTATACCATGCAGGATTTCCGCGCCACCGTGGCGGCGATGCATGCCGGCGCGCTGGGCCCGCTCGACTGGCACGAGGAACGCCCCCTGGCACAAGGCGCCCGCGCCTTCGACGACCTGCTGAAAGGCCGGACAGCGGCGGCGAAGATCGTGTTGAGGCCGTAACAGCGGAGTTTGACATAGAACACCCCGCGCGGCGGGCTGGCCACGGGAGCAGGCTGCGTATCTTCGATGCGCAGCCCGGTGGCGCCGCGTGGGTCTCGCCGGGTAGAGAATCCCCCCAAGCGACGCGGCCTCGCCGGGGAGGCACCCCACGGCTCCCCCATGAAGCCACCATCGCCCCCCTTTTTTGCGGCATCGCGCCCGCCGCCGGGGCAGCGCGCTTGTCTGGCGCCGGGGCGGGGGCTATGTACTATGCCGGAAACGGCAAGGAGGATTCGTCGCATGGACAAGGTTTACAAGAGCGTCGAGGGGCAGCGCGTGGTGGTCACCGCCGGCGCGTCGGGCATCGGGCGGGCGATCGCGGATATGCTGGCCGCCCATGGCGCGCGGCTGCATATCTGCGATGTCGACGAGGGGGCGCTGGTGGCCTTCGCCAAGGCCCACCCTGATGCCGGCGCGACCAAGGCCGACGTTTCCAGCGAGGCCGATGTGGAGCGCCTGTTCGAGGCGGCGGCCAACTCGCTGGGCGGGCTGGACGTGCTGGTCAACAATGCCGGCATCGCGGGCCCGACCGGCAAGATCGAGGATCTGGACCCGGCCGACTGGCGGCGCTGCATCGATATCGACCTGACCGGGTCGTTCCTCTGCGCGCGCAAGGCAGTGCCGATGATCAAGGCGGCGGGCGGCGGCTCGATCGTCAATATCTCGTCGGTGGCCGGCAAGTACGGCTATCCCTTCCGCACGCCCTATGCCTCTGCGAAATATGGCATAATCGGCCTGACCGAAACCCTGGCGAAGGAGCTGGGGCCGAGCGAGATCCGCGTCAACGCCATCCTGCCGGGCCTGGTGGAGGGGCCGCGCATCGAGGCGGTGATCCGCGCCCGGGCCGAGGAAACCGGCCAGACCTACGAGGAGACCGAGGCGAAGTATCTAGAGAAGGTGTCGCTGCGCCGCATGGTCAGCGCCGACGATATCGCGGCGACGATCCTGTTCCTGCTCAGCGACGCCGGGCGCAATATCTCCGGCCAGTCGATCGCCGTCGACGCCAATGTCGAAACGCTATAGGGAGTAAGGGATTTGGCGAAGGTTGCAATCATCGGCAGCGGCTTCATCGGCCGCGCCTGGGCGATCAGCTACGCCCGCGCCGGCAACGATGTAGTGCTGTGGGACCAGGACGCGGACGCGCCGGCGGCTGCGCTGGACTATATCGACGGGGTGCTGGGCACGCTGGACGAGAACGGCCTGTTGAACGACCGGAACCCGGTGGAAGTGCGCGGCCATATGTCGGCCGCCGGGACGCTGGAGGAGGTGCTGGACGGCGCCGACCATGTCCAGGAAAACACGCCGGAAGTCTTTGAAATCAAGCGCGAAGTCTATGCGAAGCTGGATGCGCTGGCAGGGCCGGACACGGTGCTGGCAAGCTCCACCTCCGGCATCCTGCCCTCGGCCTTCACCGAGCATCTGAAGGGGCGCGCCCGCTGCCTCGTCGTCCACCCGATCAACCCGCCCTATCTGGTGCCGGCCGCCGAAGTGGTGCCGGCGCCCTGGACCGACCCGGCGGTCGTCACCCGTACCCGCGATTTCCTGATCGCCGCTGGCCATGCGCCGATCGTGATGAAGAAGGAAGTGGACGGTTTTGTGATGAACCGCATGCAGGGCGCCCTGCTGCAGGAGGCCTTCCGCCTGGTCGAGGACGGCTATGCCAGCATCGAGGATGTGGATATCGGCATCCGCGACGGGCTGGCGCTGCGCTGGGCTTTCATGGGCCCGTTCGAGACCATCGACCTCAACGCGCCGGGCGGCGTGCGCGACTATGTGGAACGCTATCATCCGCTGTTCGTGCGTATGCACGAGACGCAGCAGCATATGGCCGACTGGAAGGGCGAACTGCTGGACGGCATCGAGGCCGCCCGCCGCGCGAAGCTGCCGAAAGACAAGCTGGTCGAACGCCAGGTCTGGCGCGACCGCCGCCTGATGGCGCTGGCCGCCCACAAGCGCCGCGCGGCCGACGAGATCGGTGAATGATTTGCATCTGGATGCATCGAGCGACCTCATACTTCGAGACGCCCCTAAGGGGCTCCTCAGCATGAGGCTTCACTGTCTATATCCTCACCCTGAGGAGGCGCGCAGCGCCGTCTCGAAGGGTGAGGTCGCTCGCAGTCAATGAGGCTCCAACTACCGAACCAACGGAGAAACAGGAATGTCCACCAAGGGTAAAGTCGTCATCACCTGCGCCATCACCGGCTCGATCCATACGCCGACCATGACGCCGCATCTTCCCATCACGCCGGACGAGATCGCGTCGGAAGCGATTGCGGCGGCCGATGCCGGGGCGGCGATCCTGCATCTGCACGCGCGCGATCCCGAAACCGGCAAGCCGGACCAGACGCCCGAAGCCTTCGCCCGCTTCCTGCCGCGCATCAAGCAGGGCACCAACGCGGCGGTGAACATCACCACCGGCGGCAGCCCCTATATGACGGTGGAGGAACGCGTTCGCCCGGCGGCCCAGTTCAAGCCAGAGGTGGCGTCGCTGAACATGGGCTCGATGAATTTCGGTCTGTTCCCGCTGCTGGAAAAATACACCGAATTCAAGCATGACTGGGAGCGCCAGCATCTCGAGGGGACGCGTGACATGGTGTTCCGCAACAGCTTCAAGGACATCGAATATGTGCTGGAGACCTGCTACGAGAACAACACCCGGTTCGAGTTCGAATGCTACGACATCTCGCATCTCTATAACCTGAGGCATTTCGCCGACCGCGGGCTGGTCAAGCCGCCCTATTTCATCCAGTCGGTATTTGGCATCCTGGGCGGAATCGGCGCCCATCCCGAAGACGTCATCCATATGAAGCGCACAGCCGAAAGGCTGTTCGGATCGGATTACCGCTGGTCTGTGCTGGGCGCGGGGGCGGCACAGCTGCGTGTGGCGGCGCAGGCCGCCGCGATGGGCGGCAATGTGCGCGTCGGGCTGGAAGACAGCATCTGGGCCGGGCGCGGTGTGCTGGCCCAATCCAACGCCGACCAGGTGAAAATGGCGCGCAAGATCATCGAAGGGCTGGGCCTGGAAGTCGCCACCCCCGACGAAGCGCGCGAAATCCTGACCCTGAAGGGCGGCGACCAGGTGAATTTCTGATTGGCTCGAAAGGAGGAGGTTACTCCCCCTCTTCCTCCTCGTGCCCCGGCTTCCAAGCGGTCGGCCAGGGTTCGTCGAAATCGCCCAGGGCGCAGACCAGCTTTTCGACCTCCAGGCGGATCGCGCCGCCGCCGGCGAAATGCAAAACCACCTTGCCCTCGTCGCAGGCGATGGTCAGCAGTTCCAGGAAGGCGCCGCGGTCGGCATGGTCGATATTACGGTACTGGACGTTTTTTACATGGTCAAAGCGCAGGCCCGCATGGACGCGCTCGTGGGGTTCGTCACTGCCTTCCGCCTCCCAGCGGAATCGGTTCAACGCCATGACGAAGCTGCCCTCGTCGCGCAGCCAGGCGATATCGCCGGCGGGTACCAGCGCATCCTGTACGGCGGCCGCGATGACCGTCAGGTCACCGAGATCCTCGGCACGCAACCGCAGCGGTTTATATGCATCGTCCGCCATACGCCCATCCTCAACTGCCGACGCGTTCGATATCCGCGCCGCAGGCTTTCAGTTTCTCCTCGATCCGCTCATAGCCGCGGTCGATGTGATAGACCCGGCTTATCACGGTTTCGCCCTCTGCGGCGAGCCCTGCGATGACCAGAGAGACGGAAGCGCGCAGATCGGTCGCCATCACCGGCGCGCCGGTCAGTTTTCTGACCCCGCGCACCATGGCCGAGGCATGGTGGACATTGATGTTCGCCCCCATGCGCGCCAGTTCCGGCACATGCATGAAGCGGTTCTCGAAAATCGTTTCGGTAATCATCGAGGCGCCCTCGGCCACGCTCATCAGCGCCATCATCTGCGCCTGCATATCGGTGGGAAAGCCCGGATAGGGCTCCGTCATCACATCGACGCCGACCAGCCCGTTGCGGCGGCTTACCTTCAGCCCGGTCTCCGTTTCGCCGACATCGACACCGGCCATGTCCAGGGCTTCAGCGACCGATTCGAAAATCGCCATCCGGGCGCCGGCGAGTTCTATCTCGCCACCGGTCGCCGCTGCCGCCATGGCGAATGTGCCGGCCTCGATGCGGTCGGGCACGATATGATGTTCCGCGGCATGCAGCGCGCCGACCCCCTGGATGGTCAGCTTGTCCGTGCCGATGCCGTCGATCTTCGCGCCCATGGCGACCAGGCATTTCGCCAGGTCCGTCACTTCCGGTTCGCGCGCCGCATTGACCAGGGTGGTTTCCCCCTTCGCCAGGCTGGCGGCCATCAGCAGGTTTTCCGTCGCCCCGACCGACACGAAGGGGAACACGTAATGTCCGCCCCGCAGCCCCTTGGGCGCGCGGGCATGGACATAGCCGCTGGCCAATTCGATCTCCGCGCCAAGCGCTTCCAGGCCTTTCAGGTGCAGATCCACCGGGCGGGTGCCGATGGCGCAGCCGCCGGGCAGCGATACTCGCGCCTCGCCGCAACGCGCCACCAGCGGCCCCAGCACGAGGACGCTGGCGCGCATCTTGCGCACCAGATCGTAGGGCGCGGTGGTGCTGGTGATTTCCTTCGCCGACATTTCCAGCACATGGCCGGCGCCGGAATCCCGCATGGCGATCTGTACGCCATGCTGCATCAGAAGCTGCACCAGCGTGGTGATGTCGGCCAGGAAGGGCAGGTTGGTAAGCGTCAGCTTTTCGTCCGTCAGCAGGCTTGCCGTCATCAGGGGCAGGGCCGCGTTCTTTGCGCCGCTGATGCGGATCGAGCCTTCGAGCGGCCGGCCGCCGCGAATTCTTATCTGGTCCATTGAAATCCTTGTGCGTCGGGTCGCCCGGAGCGTGTGACCGACGCTGTTCTAGCTCATGATTCTGGCGCTCACAAGGCAGACCGTGTCTAATTCCCCTCCGGTTTTTCCGCGCGCCCGCGCTGTTGCGCCTTTCGCTTGCGCAGGTTTTCGCGAAGGGCCGCGGCGCGGCGAGCCTGGCGGTCGTCTGCCATGGCGGACTCCAGCTTGCGGTCCGCAGTTTCTTTTTTCCCGTCTTTACCCATAAGAAACACTCCCTATGCCATGTTGGCGGCGATCTGACGGCCTCGCGCACCCCATGCCGATTGCCGCGCGGACGCCGATGGGTTTACAAGGAAAACGCCGGGTGGCAAGGGGAACTGTAGCAGGAATGAAATTTCTCACCAAAGCGATCTTGTGGGTGGTGAAGCGGCTGCTGTCGCTGATGATGCCGTTGGCGCTGGCTTTCCTGGCCTTCGTGATGGGAGCCCTGATCGTCGCCTTCGAACTGCCGCCGCACAAGCAGATCCGCGAAATGATCATTGCCGCGATCTCCGTGGCGCGGTGGGCGCAGCTCGAACAGGTGAAGAAAGACGAGGACCACCCCCATATCATCGTTTCCGATGCCGGCGGCAGCAAGGCGCTGGGCAGGTTTGATCCGGCGCGCGCGAATGGCGGCGTTACCATGGCGCAGGCCTTCGCCAATGACCGTTTCGCCATGCTGCTGCTGGACGAACGGGGACAGCAGTTGCATCGCTGGGACGTGCCGGACGAGGTCTATGAGCGAATCAAGGCGCGCGGCTGGAGCGTCGATCCCGGCTTCTACGAAATCATGGGCG
>JBFFGY010000014.1:0-15087 GCA_041557215.1 Alphaproteobacteria bacterium | reverse complement strand
TGGAGGCGGCACTGGCCGCCGCGCCGCCGGAGACCGAAGGCCTGCGGGATGCGCTGGCGCCGGTGGCCGCGACGGCGGAATGGCGCGAAGGGCCACGGCCAGGCGCGCCGGCGGGATTCGACGGCGGCTATGCCTATGTCGCGCTGGTCGGGCCGGACGGGCAGATCCTCTCGTCCGAATGCCGGCTGGGCCTCTATCTGCAGCGGCCGGGCCTGCATTATCCGCCCCATGCCCACGATGCCGAGGAGCTCTATTTCATCGTCAGCGGAACCGCCGACTGGCAGGCTGGGGACCGCCGCTTCACGGCCGCACCGGGCCAGCTGATCCACCACGACCCCGCCATGCCGCATGTCATGGCCACCGGGGAGGCCCCGTTGCTGGCAGTCTGGGCCTGGATCGGCGACATCGAGGGGCGGTACTGGTTCCTTTAGGGGGGGCGAGGCCAGAACTGGAAGAACCTGGCCCGGTAGCAGAGCCCGTCATTGCGAGGCGTACCGCGCCGCGGCAATCCAATCTGTTTCCCGGGATTCTGGATTGCCGCGTCGGCCTGCGGCCTCCTCGCAATGACGGCCGGAGAGGCCGGCCCGCCCTACGTCCCGGTCATATAGAGCTGCCCATGCTGATCCGGCCGGCACCGTGGGCGCCCGGCCGCATCGGGGTCGCGTTGCCATGGTCCGAACGGGACGGGCTGTTCGTCTTAAGGGGCAGCGCGTAATAATCCCAAAGTTTGCTTAATTTCCCCGATCCGGTATCATCCCTCTATAGCGGGAGAGAGGAGGATCACGATGTCGGAACCCTATACACTGGACCGGTATGTCGAGGATCTGCGGCGGATCACGCGGGAAACCAGCGACGAGAACGAGATCATCGAACGTGTCGGGCCGCTGGCCCGGCGCCTGGCGACCGAAAAGCACTGGCTGAAACCGGAACATTACCAAACGGATGCCGAGCAAGGCTTCAGCGGCTTCCTTCTTCACGAAGAGCAGGACCACAGCCTGGCGGTGATTGCGGTGAACTGGATGCCGGGCCGGGGCGCGCCGCCCCACGACCATGGGACCTGGGCGGTGGTTGCCGGGGTGGATGGCGTCGAGCGCAATATCCGCTATCGCCGTGTCGACGACGGAAGCCGCCCGGATTACGCGGCGCTGGAAGTAAAGCATGATTTCAACGCCGATGCCGGCGATTTGATATGCATGAGGACGGGCGGGATCCATGAAGTCCGCAACGAGACCGACCGCGTGACCCTGTCGCTGCATACCTACGGCATGCATGTGAACCATACCGACCGTTCGCAGTATGACCTGAAGACCGGCGAGAGGAAGGATTTCAAGGTCCGCATGGATCCGGCCCTGGCGGAAGGTTGAGCGAGATCTCCGGCGGGCTGCTGCCTATTCGGGCGGGAGCCGGCCGCTTTCGGACAGAGATACCGATATTTCCGAACCCGGCTTGATGTGCAGGTCGCGTTGCGGGAAGGGGAACTCGATGCCGTTCTCCCGGAACGTCTCCCATATTGCAAGGAAGACTTCGCTGCGGACATTGCCCACACCGTCGCGGGGATCGCCGATCCAGACGCGCAGCTCGAAGTCGACCGAGCTGTCGCCAAAGCCGATGAGGCGACATACCGGCGCCGGGTCCGCGCGTACCCAGTCGACCGTGGCAGCCGCCTGCACCGCCAAGGCCATCGCCTTCCGGACATCGGACTGGTACGAGATTCCGAATTTAAGCGGAATCCGAAGCAACTGGTCACTGTAACTCCAGTTTATGACCCGCTGGGTTATCAGGTCCTCGTTCGGGATCAGCCATTCTTTTCCCTCGCGCGTGGACAGCGCCACATAGCGGGCGCCCAGGGACGTAACCCAGCCGAAGGTTTCCTCCAGTTCGATGACATCGCCGGGTTTTATCGACCGGTCGAGCAGGAGGATGAACCCGCTGACGAGGTTCGAGACGACTTTCTGCAGGCCGAATCCGACACCGACGCCGACCGCGCCGGTGAAGACGGCGAACGCGGTCAGATCGACCCCCAGATAATCCAGCGAGATCAGAAACGCGGCCGTGAGGAGGAGAATTTGCAGGGACTTCTGTGCCAGGACCTTGACGGATGGCGTCAGAACCTTCGACCGATTGATACGATCGCCTGCAAAACGGCCGAGATATCGTGTGCCCCACAAAAGCAGCGCTAGGAGGATCAGGGCATTTATTATGTTCAGGATACTGACCCGCCGGCTGCCGACCGGTACGGCCACCTGGTCCAGGGCCTCCATCCCCGGGCCCAGCAGCCCCACGATGTTCAGGGCCGCCAGCAGCCAGGCGGCGATCGCGATGCCGCGAGCCCATTCCCGGCGGCCTATCAACGAGGTGCTGAAACTGATCACGATCCAGGCGGCCAGCAGGCTTATCGCCACGGTCAGGACGCCGGTCGGTTGGTCGAATTGCGCAACGACAACTCGAAGCAACAGAACCAGGACCAGGAAGACCAGGGGGAAGCTCAAGGCCCGAAGGCTTTCGCCGACAGTTTGCAGGCCCTTCTCGATCCGGACCAGCCGATCGACGACCCGATCGAGCAAGGGCGTGAGAGATCTGGCCACCAGGAAGGAAAGACTCGCGCAAACGACGATGGCGCCGAGCTGAATGAGCGTCGCCAGGACCATCACTTTCGTGAGGACCCAGTGCTCGAGATGCATCTGGACGCTCTCGAGCCAGATGGGATCAACAAACCTCTCTATCAGATCCACTTCATTTCCCGCATTTGCGCCAGGGAACGAATGTTAGACCAAGACCATGGAAATGACTATCGGTCATATCCTGCCGGCAGGCCGGAGGCGTCGCCACGGGCCGGTCCCGCAACTCTACCCCCGGATCATGCGCGCCGCTGTGAGCGTTCTTATCGCGGCGCAGGCGGCGCCGTATCCGTTGTCTATGTTGCAGACGGTGACCCCCGGCGCGCAGGAGGCGAGGATGGCGGCCAGCGCGGTTTCGCCGTCGCGCGCCATGCCGTAGCCGGTGGAGGTCGGCACCGCGATCAGGGCGCCGGGCACCAGCCCGCCCAGCACGCTGGGCAGCGCGGCATCCATGCCGGCCACGGCGATCACCACCGGGTGGCGCTTGATCTCCTCGATCCGTTCCATCAGCCGCCAGATGCCGGCGACCCCGACATCGAAGAAGCCGCTGGCGCCGACATCGTGGAAGGCCAGCGTGCGCATCGCCTCGCCGGCCGGGCCGCTGTCGGAGGTGCCGGCGGTGACCACGGCGACAAGCAGGTCCGCGGGCGGCGCGGGCGTGAAGCGGAAAAAGGCCGTCTGGGAATGCGGATCGTAATCGATGGCGTTGCGGTGGGCGGCATCGAGCGCTTCGAACTTCGCCTCGTCCAGCCGGGTCAGCAGGAAGGGCTGGTCGCGTTCCGCGACCTCGTCGAGGATGCGGCCGATCTGGTCGACGGTCTTCTGGGCACAGAAGATCGTCTCGCCGAAGCCGAGCCGGTTGTGGCGGTCGTAATCGAGATTGACGTCGCGTGGGCTCATGCGCCGGGAAGCCCCTTGTTGCCGATAAAGGCGCTGCCCTGGCGGTAGGGCAGGATTTCGATATTGCCGGCGAGACCCGGCTGCCGCCGCCGCAGATCCGCGAGCAGGTCCGCACGTACCTCCGGGGTCAGGGCGGCCAGCGTGTCCTCGTCCAGCTCGATGGCGATGCCGGTGCCACGCAGGCGGCAGCGTACGGTCTGCGGGTTGAGGGTGCGGCGCAGCCAGTCCTCCACTACGTCGATCATGGACAGCAGGGCCGGTTCGATACGCAGGCCGGTCTCGACGCGGCTGGACAGGCAGGGCGAGGCCGGCAGCTCGGCCAGGTCGGGCAGGCCCAGCGCGCGGGCCAGCGCCCGTACGTCCGATTTCGCGAAGCCCGCCTCGATGTAGGGGTGACGTACGTTGTTTTCTTCGGCCGCGCGCAGGCCGGGGCGGTAGTCGCCCAGGTCGTCGCAATTGGCCCCGGACAGCACCGTGCCGCCCGGCATCGCGGCCAGCAGTCCGTAGAGGTTCGACTTGCAGAAATAGCAGCGGTCCACCGGGTTAGCGCGGTAGCGCTCGTCGGCGAATTCGCCGGCATCGGCCAGTTCCAGTCGCCAGCCTTCGCGCGCCGCCTGCGCCTCGACCCGTTCGGTGGCGGCGCGCGGCACGGCGGGCGAGACCGCATGGACCATGCGTACGGCATTGCGGCCCAGCGTACGCTGGGCGAAGCTGGCCAGCGTCATGGAATCGACGCCGCCGGAAACCGCGACGGTCGCCGTGCCGATCTCCCGCAGGACGTCGGCAAGCCGGTCCGCCATGGCGGCGGCGATAGGGGCGCCCTCATTGCCCATTCTTGTCGGTCTCCTCGATTGCTTCTGTCTCGGCTGTCTGTCGCTTGCGCTGGCGGGTGGCGAGCCCTTCCGTGGCGGCCAGGGCATCCATCTCCGCCTTGGCGGTGACGCCGGACGGGCGATGGGCCAACTTCAGCGGCAGGCCGGCTGCGGTCGCTGCCTCGCGGGTGACAAGCGTACGGGCTTGCGTGGCGCGGCGTACGCCCAGGGTCGTCGTCTCGTCCAGGATCAGGGCGGCGACATCGTCAGCCCGGCCCGGCGCGGCCAGCACCTGCAGCGCGGCTCCCATGCGGCCCTTCTTGCCGAATACCGGCCACTGGCAGACGTCGATCACGCCCTCCGCCGCGCGCAGCCGGTCGAGGACGGCGGCCAGATCCTCGGCCGTCTGGTCGTCGATCTCGCAGCGCAGGACCGCGACGGAATCGCCGGCCATGGTATCCGCGGCCGGGCCGTAGAGCGTGGCGCGCAGGATATTGCTGCGGCCGGCGAATTTGCGGGTGCCGAAGCCGATGCCGCCGCCGACCAGGGCGCGTGGCGTGGCGTCCGGTTCCTGGGAGGCATTCAGGTAGCGCAGGATGGCGGCGCCCGTCGGGGTGATGCGCTCACCCTCCTCGCCGTCGTCGACCAGCGCATAGCCGCGCAACAGCTCCAGCACGGCCGGGGCGGGAACGGGCAGGAAGCCATGGGCGGTGCGTACCTGCCCGCGGCCGCGCGGCAATGCGCCGACGGTCCAGCCGCAGGGGGCAAGCGCGGTGACGATGGCGGCGGCGCTGAGGATATCGACGATGGAATCCAGCGCGCCGACCTCGTGGAAGGAAATTTCCTCCGGGTCCTTGCCGTGGACCGCGGCCTCGGCCTCGGCCAGCAGTTTGAAAATGCCCAGCGCGGCGGCGCGGATATCGTCTTCCAGCGGCGCGGCCTGCAGGCGCTCGCGGATCTCGCGCCAATGGGTGTGGTGGCTGTGGGGCTGGCCATGGCCGTTGCCCGACGGTTCCTCGACCAGGAAGCGCGACCCGGCCAGCACGCCGTCATTATGGGGCGCGCGGGAAATGCGCATGCCTCCCGGCAGGCCCATCGCCGCAATCGCCGCCTCGCAGCGCGGCCAGAGGTCCGGGCGCGCGTCCAGCAGGGCGGCCACGAACATGTCGCCCGCCACGCCGCCCACGGCATCCAGATCGATTGCCGCCACCGGCATATGTTCGGTATTCTCGGTCAAATTCGCTTTCCCGCCATCGCCGCAAGAGCGGCCATGTTACATTCTCCCCCGGTTTACAGCGAAACGCCGCGATTGAATAGGGCGACGAAGGGCCTCCCCGCGGCTGGATCTACTCCAGGATCGGGTTGGACACCGGCAGTTCGCGCGCCTGGCCTTTCGACCGGATATCCTTCGGCGTGGATTCCCGCGGCAATGGCGGCTAATCTCGGCGCAGGGAGAGTTTGAACTTGGAACGCCGACTTGCCGCCATTCTGGCCGCCGACCTCGTCGGTTACAGCCGCCTGGTCTGATTGGACGAGGCGGGCACGCTGGCTGCCCTCAAGTCGGATTGCAAGGAGTTGATCGAACCGAGCGTCGCCGAACACAAGGGACGCATCGTCAAACTGATGGGTGACGGCCTACTGATCGAATTTCCCAGCGCGATCGAGGCGGTCCGCTGCGCGGTCAAGATCCAGCAAGCGCTCGCCGGCCGGGACGCCGGGGCGTTTGGGGCGGAACGGACCGCCTATCGCATCGGCGTCAATTTCGGCGATATCGTCGTTGAAGACGAGGACATATACGGGGACGGCGTGAACATCGCGGCGAGACTGGAGAGGCTGGCCGAACCGGGAGGCATTTGTATCTCGGACAAAGTTTACGAGGAGGTGCGTGGCCGGATCGATCTGGATTTCGCGGACATGGGCGAGCGGGAGGTCAGGAATATCGACAGGCCGCTGCGCGTCTGGCAATGGACAGCCGATGCTGCAGCCACGGCAACGCCTCGCCAAGCTAGGCCCAGTCTGCCCGCCGTGCCCGATAAGCCGTCGATCGCGGTACTTCCCTTTGACAACATGTCAGACGATCCGGAACAGGACTATTTTGCCGATGGGATCACCGAGGACATCATCACCGGTCTGGCGCGGTTCCATGCCCTTTTCGTCATCGCGCGCAACTCGACCTTTGTCTACAAGGGCCGAAGCGTCAACGTTCAGGATATCGGACGCGATCTCGGCGTGCGGTATCTGGTCGAGGGCAGTGTCCGCAAGGCGGGCCAGAAGGTGCGTGTGAACGCACAGCTGATAGAGAGTTCGACCGGCCAACATGTCTGGGCAGAGCGCTACGACCGCAATCTCGACGATATCTTCGCGGTCCAGGACGAGATTACCCAGGCCATCGTTTCAACGCTGCCGGGCCGGCTGGAGGAACCCGGGCGAGAACTGGTCAGGCGGAAGCCGACCGCCAGCATGTCCGCTTACGACCACGTTCTGCTGGGCCTTGAACTTTTCAAGCGGTTCTCGCGCGAGGGCAACCTTGAGGCACGTAAGATGTTTCAGGCTGCGATCGACCACGACCCCCGGTACGCCCGGGCGCATGCGTTTCTGGCGTCGACCTATGTCTTCGACCTCTTCATTTACGACGAGAGCGACCAGTCCCTCGACAAGGCTTACGAGAGCGCCGAGACGGCCCTGGCCCTCGACGATACGGACGGCTGGCCGCACCTGATGCTGGGTTATGCACTTTTCCTGCGCGGACAGGACGACGAGACCGAGATTCATTTCCGCCGCGCCATATCGCTCAACCCGAACGATGCGGACGGCATCGCGTTCATGGCCAACACCCTGGTCTATTTGGGCAGGTGGGAAGAGGGCCTCGACTACATTGCCAAGGCCATGCGCATTAATCCCTATCCGCCCGTCTATTATCACTGGTACCACGGCCTCGGCCTGTATTCGGCGCGCGAATACGGGCAGGCGGTCGCTGCCATCAAGCAGATCCGGTTGCTCGACCGGTGGCACCACGCATTGCTTGCCATGTGTTACGCGCAGTTGGACAAGCCCGATGAAGCGGCCGCCGAAATTGCCAGATTTGCGGAGGCGCGGCGTGCCGAGATTGCGGAACGCGGCGTATCGGGGCAGATCAGCGATCTCGACCTCGTCTCGGAACGCGTGAGCAAATACCGGGTCAAGGCCGACCGCGACCATTTCCTCGAAGGGCTGCGCAAAGCGGGGCTGAAGCTGTGAGGTCAGCGGCGATGACGGCACGCGGTCCAGACTAGCCAGACCCGATCGTTTCAATTCTGGCTTTCCCGGCCTAGGCGGTGTTAGAACGGCAGCGGAACATGCGCCAACGCCGACATTGGAAGGGAGGCCCCATGCCTATCGGACTTGAACGCGACATCGTCGACCGGGACATTTATGAGCGGACCGTCGGGCGCTTTCGCGAGGCCGGCATCCGCCTGCCCCGGATATCGCAGCTGGCCGATCCCCTGGGCATGAAGGACGAGGTGGCGGGGCTGGCTCAAGTCGACCCGGACCTGCCGGACCCGCGAAACCTGTTCCGGGTGCACTGGCACAACGCGGCGGACCGGACCCATCTGGCGGCGGTGCCGGAGCATATCGTGCTGCCGCCGGAAATCACCGGCATCGAGGCGAAGATCATCGTCCTGCTGGGCAACCGGTTCCCGATGGTCCGGGCGCACAAGGTACTGGCGGCCTATGCCTGCCTGGTGCCGCGGCTGGTGACCGGGCAGTTCGACCCGACCCGCCACCGTGCGATCTGGCCATCGACCGGGAATTATTGCCGGGGCGGCGTGGCGATCTCGCGGATCCTGGGATGCCGGGGCGTGGCGGTGCTGCCCGAGGGGATGAGCCGCGAACGCTTCCAGTGGCTCGAGGACTGGGTGACGGAGCCGGGGGACATCGTCCGCACGCCGGGCACGGAAAGCAATGTGAAGGAGATCTATGACGCCTGCCACGAACTGGCGTGCGATCCCGACAATGTGATCCTGAACCAGTTCAACGAGTTCGGGAACTATATCATGCACCGGGCGGTCACCGGCCCGGCCCTGGAAAAGGCCTTCGAGGCGGTGAAGGGCGAGGGCAAGCTGTGCGCCCGGGCCTTCGTCTCGGCCACCGGGTCGGCCGGCACGCTGGCCGCGGGCGACTATCTGAAGCATATCCTGGGCGCGGCGGTCTGTGCGGTCGAGGCCCTGGAATGCCCGACCCTGCTCTATAACGGCTATGGCGAGCACAATATCCAGGGCATCGGCGACAAGCATGTGCCCTTCATCCACAACGTCATGAACACCGATTTCGTGGTTGGCGTTTCCGACGCGGCGTCGGATGCGCTGAATCTGCTGTTCAACACCGCTGTCGGGCGGAGCTACATGACGGCGCGCAAGGGCGTCGGACAGGGGGCCGCCGGGGCGCTGGCCGACCTCGGGCTGTCGTCGATCGCCAATGTTCTGGGGGCGATCAAGGTGGCGAAATATATGGGCCTGGGGCCCGACGACGCGGTCCTGACCGTGGCCACGGACGGGGCAGAGATGTATGGCACGGAGCTGGAAAAGGCCGCGGCGGATGACTTCGCAGGAGATTTCGACGAGGCGGCCGCGGCGGAGACATTCGGGCGTTACCTGCTGGCCGCGACGACCGACAACATGATCGAGACGACGCGGCGCGACCGTGAGCGTATCTTCAATCTCGGCTACTACACCTGGGTCGAACAGCAGGGCGTGCCCCTGGCCGATTTCGACAGCCGGCGCGACCCGACATTCTGGGATGGGCTGATGGAGATGGTGCCGCTGTGGGACGGGCTGATCGACTATTTTAACAGGGCGGCGGGATGAGGGCGGGCGCCGAGTGTCAGCTTCCGGCCGGGCAGCGGGCTGTCGGGATGGGAGGCGGGGATGAAAACCAAATCCGGGACCGCCAAATCCGTTACTTAAGCAGCCAGGGGATGACGCGACGCGACCGCTGAGGCGATCGTGTGTTCCAGCCTTTCCAACTTCTGATCGCGGGGGCGTAGTTTCCTGGCAAGACGGATTGCCGCAGTGGCAGGGCGGCTGCACAAAATGGGCGACAGGCGCGGATGAAGATGGACGATGTTGTTGTGCGCTTCGAGCCGATAGCCCATCCGCAGCTTGTATTCGTGCAGGCCTTCATTCGTTTGGGCCGGAACCAGCCCGTAGCATACGGAATCGATATCGGCCGATTGGCAGGCTTGCTGGGTTACAGTGAATGTCAGCCCCTGATTGGCATGCAACGGAAGGTCGGCCAGGCTGGACATCTGATGCAGGATCTGCAGGCAACCATCGTCGAGGCACGTGATCATGAAAGCAGCCAGGCGGCCCTTCGCATGGGCGCCATAAACGGTGACCCCCGGGCTGTCCTCGATCGCCCTGACCAGCTTGCGCCATCGCGCCGGCTCTCCGAATTCCGGATCGTATCGGTCCTGCCGCTTCATGGTGTCCCGGTTAAGCTGCAGTCCCTGTTCCAATAGCATGGCAGAATCGGTGGGTCCGAATTCGAAATTTTCGAGCCCGCGTCGAACCCGGGCGCGAACCTTCGCATGGATGGACGCAATTTCGTAGCTGTCTTCGCTGAAAATGTAGCATCCGCCCCGCAGGCCGAGCCGATTGTCCGATGGAAAGCGGGCGCCAATGGCTTGTTCCGTGCGCAGCATTTCGTCCAGGCCATCGGGTGGCGGGTCGACCGTGCGCTGGTAGGGCAGGCTTTGCAGGAAATTGGCCTCGACCTGGTACCAGTAGACGCCGAAACGGTTGAGGACGCGGTGCCCCCGATTGGCCCAAAAATTTGCGAGGTTCGAACTAGTGGCCAATACGTTCATGGCCGGGTTGCCCTAGCCTCCTCAAGGGCGGCCAGGAATGTCTCGGCGACATATTCGATTGATGACCTCGACAGGGCCGCATAATTCGGCAGAGTGAGTATTCGATCCACTGCGGATTCAGAGACCGGACATCCGCTTTCATATCCGAGCCGCCGTGAAATCTCAACGGCATTGTAATAGACTCTTGAGCTATCGACGTGTCTTGCCAACATCATACTCCGGACCAGATCGCGTTCGCGCTTGCTGGAAACCAGCACCGGGAAAAGATGGTAGTTATAACGTGCGCCCGGTCTTTCCTGAGGAAGGCGTACATCTTCGAGGCTCCCGATGCTTTCCAAAAGATGGAGGCTATTTTCCCGCTGGCGTTCCACTATCGCCTGCAGTCGAGCGCCCTGGCGGAGGGCGACAGTTGCCTGGCCTGGCTGGATCTGATTCTCTTCCATGGTTGGCTCCAGTATGCCCTTTGTCTCGACGAAAGGCCGTAACGGGCGGCCGATCAGGCCATATACCCCTCGCCGAAACATCATCGCCTTGAGCGATTGCTGGATTAATGAACTAATTTGCGCCGATAAGGGTTGGGGGTTTAGATCGTTACATCTCTCTTTCGCCCGCTCGTAGATGGTCGGGTCGTTAAATACTGCAAGGCCTCCACCGCTAGCAGGCCAATATTTGGTCGAGGCGAAACTGTAGAAACAGGCGGTTCCCCAAGTACCCGCCATTCGACCGCCCAAGGTGCTGAATGGCGCATGCGCCGCATCCTCAACAATCGGCAGGGCCCCGGAAACCGTTTTAATCTCCTCTATCCGCGCCAGATGGCCGAAATAGTGGACGACGACAACAGCCGATACCTGATTTCTTACACGTTCCAGCGATATCGGATCCATGGTCAGCGTTTCCTCGTCCACATCCACGAAGACTGGACGAAACCCGGCGGCGGTTATCGCTTGAGCCACGCTGGGATCGTTGAACAGGGGTGTTGCGACGCCGCAGCCGGGCTCGATATCCAGTGATTTCAGAATCCAACTGAGCGCATGGCGCCCGCTACGGGTCCACAGCGCGCCGGCCCGGGGGCCAATGAATTGCTGAAACAAATCCGGCGAAGGGGTCGACCCGAAAACAAGAGCACGAAAAGACGAGGCCGCATCAGCTATGTTATAGGGGCATGCATACCGAGGAATTGTACCTATATAGGACATTTTATCCCTAAAATATTAATTTGTCTAAAATGCGCCGATTTACGCGTTCCACCTGGTACACAATTTCCGTATCGGCAATCTTTGCTGAAATCCACTAAATGACTGATGATTATAATGGTATTGCCGGAAAGGCGCAAGAATTATATCTTGCGATGAAGAAGCCGTTTTTTCTCGTAAAGTATTTCGTGGGTAAGAGCCCATGGCGGAAGGGCCGGAAGGGCCGGACCCAATAGAAATGTCGTAACAGCGGTTTTTTTAATCGTGCAGCCACAATGATTGCGCGCGGCAATGTCTAACCGGCTACAACGCCGCCTGGAATGAGCGAAGGTGCGCAGTCACGAACATGGCCGCAGCGGTTCAGCTTTCAGCTTAGGAAGCTGAACCGAGCCTTTCCGCTTTCCGGCTGGATGAACCTGGCAGGAGGACTGCGCCAGCACTGCAAGAATGATTTATCATTTATCCCGTGGTTCGACACCAATCAGGACATCAAGGCTGGAAATTCCGCCAAGACACGA
The DNA here is from genome assembly GCA_041557215.1 of Alphaproteobacteria bacterium. Taxonomy (GTDB): domain Bacteria; phylum Pseudomonadota; class Alphaproteobacteria; order UBA8366; family JADFVY01; genus JADFVY01. The sequence goes on along the minus strand of JBFFGY010000014.1, from coordinate 3,201 downwards.
TTGCCTTTCGCAGTATGACCCGTCCGAACACTACAGCGATAGGCACAGAGGCGGTCAGAATTATGTCTTTCAGGCTCTCCGCGATATCGGGATGCTCGTGCTCTAGAATGTCGTCGTGGATATCCAGCAGCTCACCCACCACCGCAATGAACAAAACAGTGCCGATAGCCTCGTGCGCTCGAATCCGCTTTCTTTGCACTATCGTCCAAACAAAATAAATAGCGAATAACATAGCGCCGACCAGTATGTGGAGATAGTCACGGTCAAGAGGAATTAGCTCCTCAATGTACAATTTTAAATCGCGAAAGGCAGAGTTTTTTGTATCCATGGTTCGATTGTTATGTCGCCATATTCAACAATATACAGGTCAACATACGCTGGCCGGATGCCGCTGTCCGCTCAATCAACGTATTCCGCGTAACTGATGACGCGTAGTGGTCACGGTGAAATGAAACCACTGCCATTTTTCCCTATGCAGCCGTCCGACACAGCGATTTTTGTAATTGGACCGAGAGTTGTCAACTCAACAGGGGTGTGGTGGTAACGAGCTCACGAGGCGTGAGGCTTTCCCGGTAGGGGCACTTTTCGAATGGTATTTGTTGAAACGGTCGCGGTCCGGGTCTTCCATGATTAGTTTAAAGGCATATCCTGCGTTGGTGGGTTAGCTTGCACATTCGTCTTTACTGATGGTTCCTGCCAGGTGTCCGACGTGGCACCAGGTGTCTTTCATGTTGCGTTGCCGGGCCATGTGCATCCAGTGCTTGATCCCGGGGAGGGCCTGTCCGATGGGAATAACGTTTGGGGAATAGGGCGGCAGGACCGAGAGCCGAACACCAGTAGCTTTGATAGCTGAGCGCATGGCGTTGGATGTACGGCGTCCGAAGTTACCCATGATGACGATGTCTCGAGGCCGTAGCGCCAGGACGAACTGCCGTTTCACATAACGCAGAATCCAACCCCTTGGTCGGGCTGCCGCAGACGCAAGGGGTCCCCAGCCACGCGACTGCGGCATGTTGGTTTTGATGCAGGCCTCGTTGATCAACACAGGGCGCCCCGGGTCAAGCCGCCACTGCCGCTATCAAGACAGCCACTCGTTAAGCTGCCACCACACGGTATCCCATGGCTCGCCAAGCGCGTCTGCGATGGCACTATTAAGAAATCTCGCCTTTATCATGGCATCGGCGCGCGAGCAAATTGGGGCAATCGCGACGGCGTCTTTGGTCCTGACAAGGTGCTCCAGCACCGCGCGCCATTCGCGGTCGGCTTCATCAATGCGATATTGAATCGAGGCCTCGGGCGTGCTTATGGCCCGTACCAGCCGGCCTTCGGCGAGGGTCGTGAGGCATTGCGAGCGCGCGGTATAATCCTCTGTCCGGAGCAAGCAACACAGTTCGCGGGCCGAGTCTGCGGCTTGCTGGGCGGCGCGATATTCCTGCCACAAAATGGCTAGCGGCAAATTCGGGGTATTCTTGTGTGGCATTGGGCCATTATCCTATGACTCGCCTTGCTATGGGCATAACAACAATCAATACCGGGAGCTTAGCAACGCGGTCAAAGGAACGCGCCCGCCTTATTCCCCGAAGGTATTGTATTCGACGGGCTCCCGACAACCGGGAGCTTATCAGGGCGACCTTAATAATTCGTTACTAAGCACCGAGAGTAAGTATGGCGCAATCCGCAATAAATAGCATATCTTGTAGACAGATAACGCTGCGAACGTCAGGCATGCTGCCATTTCGGCGAGTGGTCACAGGTCTCTCTCAGGGCGCTGTGGTGCCTTCTCATTCGGATGAGATGTTCTCTTCAATCATCGCCGTTGTGAGAGCGCGGCCAAAAGATACCTAATGCCATTTGGCGCAATTTTTCTGGCCTAATCTTTTTGGAGAAACGCATCTAAACGGAGTATTGTCCGCGGAGATATGGAGGGAGAGAACCGGAGGCGGATGCAATGGACTCCCTAGGTCTTATGCATAACTGATGCCTCATAGATCGTTCCCAGCTGACCGCGTGGGAGAAGCCTGTGCCGAACCGCAAACTTCCAATGTGTGTAGTAAGAATTCCGAGATGGCTGCAATTCGAGCACCAGCCCCTTACCCCAAGGAGGTGCTAGGTTGCGTTTCCTAGCTCGTTGCAGCGGCGGTCCGGCTATACCGCCCAAAAGCTCATTCTTTAAATTTTCAAACGGCCTGGCCGTCTGGGGTCGCCGTTCACAATGCAAGTCTTGCCACACAGAGAACAGAGCGTGGCCCGAACCCAACCGAGTGGCTCAGTCGTGCCTCCAGCATGGCTGTGGTGTGAATGACATATGACGGGTGTTAACGGGCCGAAAACAGTTCCCCGCAGCAGAACTGTCTCCCTGTTCCCCGAAACCATCGTTTCGATGAGTTCCAGAACGGTTTTAGTCCAATATTTGATCTGGACCGTTTAAGTTAGTCAGGCCTTCACGCCACCCAGAGCCAAAAATACGCTCGGAAATAGAGTCCGGATCAGTTTGTAGATATTCCATTAGGAATTCGATAAGATAGGAAATACCGATGGATAAGTTGTATGAGCTCATGGCCAGCCCGATATTCACTTCACTATCGATGTTTGCTTCACCAGAGGCGATTGCGTTTGGTATAGTAGGCACGACTTATGTCGCTTTAGCCATATCGTGGTTGCGATATGTATCGGATCCGGCAGGTCTTACAGTGACTTACGCGGTCCGAGTCAATCGAATCAACCCGATAATTTTTCTAAATTCGGAGGGAAAGAGCCCCGGCGGTTCGTCAGCGAGTTCGAGGAGCCCGTTCAGCGGCATCGGGGCCGCGCTTCGCAAGGTGCGTGCCAATGACGCCCAGAAGAAGGTTTCCTCAGTCGAGGATAGCCAAAGTAACGCACTTCGGACACTGCAATCGCCTAACAAATCGCAATTGCCTGACCAGGCTGAATCTGCGTCGTTTCCGTTTGATGGCCAACGAAAGAGGTCTGTGGACCAGAGTTTTCGGCTAGTAACGATAGAGGCTGAAGAGGCTGAGAGATGGGGATATTCCCGCGCTTTTACAGCCATTGAATATCGAGAGGACGTGAAGAAAGTATGGGAGGATATTGGTCAACTATCCGATTTCGTACGCTACGAACTACTGTCTGCGCTGGAGCAGAACCCTCGGATTGACGCTCTCGAACTCGCTGCTACAATTCTCCGAAGACTCGAGGAGGAAC
>JBFFGY010000013.1:0-15155 GCA_041557215.1 Alphaproteobacteria bacterium | reverse complement strand
GCGCCGACGGCGGCTATTCGCTGGCGCTGGCGGACAGGCACAGTTTCCATCTCGGGCCTGACGCCTTCCGGCATTTCCGGGCCTATCTGCCCCTGTTGCGCCATAGCTGGAAAGAGGTTCGTCCCGGCCTCGGCGCGCCCGCGGGATACCCCGACGCCTGGGGGACGCCGCGGTACTGGGCCGAGGACCGGGAATCGCCCTTCGAGCGGGCAAGGGTTCTGGAACCGGCGCCGGACATGCCACATCTGCGGCTGATGGCCGGGCGTTTCGCGGAGAGATTTCCGAAACTGGGACGGCCGGAAATCGTCGATTGCTGGGCCGGCATGATCGATTCCATGCCGGACGTGGTGCCGATCGTGGACCGGGTTCCCGCGCTTCCGGGCCTGATCGTCGCGACCGGGATGAGCGGGCACGGCTTCGGCATAGGGCCGGGGTTCGGGCGCGTCATTGCCCGGATGGTGGCCGGTCAGACTGCCGAGCACGACTTCAGGCGATTCCGGTTCGCGCGCTTCTCGGACGGCAGCCCGCTGGATATGGGGCCGGCCCTCTAGGCCGGCGAAGCGGGGGCGGGGCGGCCGGTTTCTTGTGATTCAGCCGCGAAACGGGTATTATCAGCGGGAAATTGCAGGCCAGACGCGAAACGCAGCCGGGTAAGGGGGTAGGCCAATGTCGCTGAGCAGTCTGAAGGAAAATTTCAATACCGGTATCGACAGCCTGGATTACGAGCACCGCAAGCTGGTCGGGGTGATGGAGGCGCTTTGCGACAGCTACGAGCGGGACGAGTCCTCGGCCTCGGAGCTGTTCGGCAAGCTCTATACCGAGGTTGCGGCGCATTTCGCCCTCGAGGAACGCATCATGCGCGAGAAGAAATATGCGCTGTACGATGCCCACAAGGCCGACCATGAAAAATTGCTGGACCGGGTTCGCTTCATGATGGAGGCCTATGAAAAGGGCCTGTGCGCGGATTGCGGCACCAACCTGCGCGACTGTCTCGAGGAATGGCTGGCCGGCCATGTGGCGGACGCCGACAGGGGGCTTGGCAAGCTGGCCGGCTAGAACCCGTTCCGGTCAAATTGAACCGCCGACCCGCCGCGAAGGGGCGGGGCTGTCCCTCCGTTGACCGAGGCTGTTACTCTGAGAAACGGCGACTTGCCGCCATCTGGATTATGGTTTCCGTAATTATCCGTCTAAAAAATGACCCTTGACGACAGTCAAGGATTTCGCGCCGTCCTTTCGCCTATCTTGTGCCCTTCTGTCGATTTGAGAGAGGGATAAACAATGAAGATCACCGATGCCTTGCTGGGCGAGCATGGCGTTCTGTACGATTTGTTCGCACAGCTTCGGGATGTCGCCGTGGGCGGCGGCGACGTGGCCGCCATCCGCTCCGTCTTCGCCATTGTCGAAAAACTGCTGCTGGCCCATGCCCGGATCGAGGAGGAACTGCTGTTTCCGCGCCTGAAGCCGCATCTCGGCCATTCGGGGCCGCTTGCCGTCATGCTGGCTGAGCATCGGCGAATCGATGCGCTTCTGAAAACGGCGCGGAAAGAGGACAACCTGGCGTCCCTGAAGAATCTGGCCGGTCACCTGATCGAACTGGCCAGCAGCCATTTCCGCAAGGAGGAGCAAGTGCTGTTCGGCATGGCGCAGCAATATCTTGGCGAAGAAGTGCTGAGCCATCTGGGCGAACAATGGGCCGCGTCACGCAAGGTCTCGCTCGGCGGCGGCGGATGCATGGCCTTCGGGTAGGAGGTTACCCGCCGATTTCGGGCGCCTCTGCCGTGGCCTTGACGCCCTCCGGCTTGCCGACGACGACAACCGTCAGCTCTTCCGGCTTCAGCAGCCTTTTGGCGACGCGGCGGATATCGTCGGCGGTGATTGCCTCGATCATGCTGTTGCGCTTGTCGAGATAATCGATCCCCAGCTCGTTATACTGCATGCCCACCAGCATGCGGGCGATGCGGTCGGTGCTGGTGAAGCGCAGCGGGAAAGATCCGGTCAGATAGGTGCGGGCATGGTCCAGCTCCTCGTCGCTGGCACCCTCGGCCGCCATGCGGGCCCATTCGGCGCGGATGATCTCCAGCGATTCGGCAACGCGCTCGTTCGCGCTAGAAACGCCGCCGGAATAGACGCCGCCGGCCTCGAGCGGCGTCAGGTAGCTGTATACCGAATAGGCCAGGCCGCGCTTCTCGCGCACCTCGCTGTAAAGGCGGGAGGAGAAACCGCCGCCGCCCAGGATGTAGTTCATCGCGTAGGCCACATACCAATCCGGGTCCTCGCGGCGGATGCCGCTATGGCCGAACAGCACCACGCTCTGCGGCACGTCCGCCTCCACGACGAATGTCTGACCCGCGGCCTGAGGCTCGGCCTTGGGCAGGGTGAAGGGCTTGCCCTTGGCCGGCAGGGCGCCGAAGGCGCGGTCCAGCAGCGGCCCAAGCTCTTCCGGCGTAATGTCGCCGACCACCCCGACGATCAGCTGGTCGCGGGCGAAACGTTCAGAAATGAGGCGGCGCATGTCCTCGATCGCGACCGCGGCGATGGTTCCGGTGCTGCCTTCGGTGGGTCGTCCATAGGGATGGTCCGGGTAGACGGCCTTCCACCAGACCCTTCCTGCGATTTCATCGGGGTCGGTCGACCGGCGGGCCAGCCCGGCCAGGATCTGCTGGCGGATGCGTTCCACCGCGTCCTCGTCGAAACGCGGCTGGGTGAGCGCCAGGGATAGCAGGTCCGCCGCCTCGTTGCGGGTTCTGTTCAGCGTCTTCAGGCTGCCGCGAATGGTGTCCATGCCGGCGGAAAAGCTGATCGAAACCGCAAGGTCGCTGAGCTTCTGCTGGAAGGCCTGGCTGTCCATATCGCCCGCGCCCTCGTCCAGCAGGCTGGTGGTCATTTCCGCCAGGCCGGTCTTGCCGGCGGGGTCCAGGGCCGCCCCGCCGCGGAAGGAAAATTCGATGGATACCAGCGGTACCATGCTGTCGCGCACCAGCCAAGCAACGATGCCGCCCGGGCTTTCCACGCGCTCCACCGTTACCGCGGCGGCCGGGCGGGGCAGGAAGAGTGCGGTGATGACGGCCAGCAGGACGAAGCCGGGCAGGGCGCTTTTCAGATACCTGGCCATTAGCCGCCTCCCTTGTCCTTGTTGCTTTTCGGCAGCAGCAGCGTGGTCATCGCTGCATCACTGGAAAGGACCGCCCGCGCGGCGGCGTTCACCGCCTCGGCGGTCACTGCGCCGATCCGGTCCGGCCAGGCCTCGACTTCCTCGATCGTCATGCCGATGACCAGGGAATTTCCGAGAACATGGGCAGGCCCCTGCAGCGAGTCACGGGCGTAAATGGCCTCGGCCTGCAGGCGGGCGATCGACCGCTGCACTTCTTCCTCGGTAACGCCATCGCGAAGCAGTTTTTCGATCTCGGCCTCCATGGCGGCCTCTACGGCTGCAATGTCGCCGCCGGGCAGTGGAGAGCCGTAAAAGCCGAATGTGGTCGGGCCGCGCGAAGTCGGGCTGTACCAAGCGCCGGCGCCGGCGGCGATCTTCTGCTCGACGACAAGGCTGCGATAGATGCGGCTGGTGGTGCCCCCGCCCAGGATGTCGGCCAGCACCTCCAGCGGGTAGGCATGTTCTGTATCGCCATAGACATAGCCCGGCGCGCGGTAGCGGCGGGACCAGCCGGGCTGGCGTACCTGCGGATCGGACAGCGTGACCTGTTGTGCCGCGGCGGCCGGCGGCTCGCGCCAATCGATGCGCGGCGGCAAATCGCGCGCGGGAATCGCGCCGTAATGTTTTTCGGCCAGCGGGCGCACCTGGTCCATGGTTACGTCGCCGACGACGACCAGGATCGCATTATTGGGCGCATACCAGGACCAGTAATAATCCAGGAGATTATCGCGGGTCAGTTGCCGGAGTTCATGATCCCATCCAATGACCGGGTTGCCATAGGGATGATTCATGAAGAAGGCAGCATTGGCCTGCTCGTTCAGGCGGCTGCCCGGCTCGTTCTCGATCCGCGAGCGGCGTTCCTCGCGCACGACCTCGCGCTCGGTGTCGATATCTTCCTGGGACAGCACCAGATTGGTCATCCGGTCGGCTTCCAACTGCATCATCAGTTCCAGCCGATCGGCGGCGACGGACTGGAAGTAACCGGTGAAATCCTGGCTGGTGAAGGCGTTCTCGCGCCCGCCATTGCGGGACACGGTCTGTGAAAAGATTCCGTCCGGATTCGCCTCCGTCCCCTTGAACATCAGATGTTCCAGCAGATGGGCGGCGCCCGTGCGGCCCGGCGCTTCGTCCATGGCGCCGGCGCGGTACCAGACCATATGGGTGACGACGGGCGCCCTGTGATTACTGACGACGACCACCTGCATGCCGTTGTCCAGCGTGAAGCTGTCGGGCGAAAAGACCTTGGCGTCAACCGGCGATGACAGGACGAAAATGGCCAGTGCGGCCAAGGCGGTGTAGCTGAAACCCCTGAAAATGGACGTCCTCATGCAACCCTCGACTCTGATGGACCGAAGCGAATATGCCAGATGCTATGAGATGGGGCGCACCCCGCCAACTGCAATAGGCGCCCCGAAAAGTTCACATTTCAGAACAGGCTGCTGACGCCGCTCTTCTTGCGGGCAATAATCGGCGCCTCACCCGCATTCGCCGGCTTGCCCAGCGCATCGTTCTCCTGCAGCCGGCGCGACTCGGCCTCTGCATCGATCGGCGTGCCCGGGGGCTCCGGATCCATCCAGAAAAGCACCTTGTGCAGGAACTTCTCCTGTTCCACGGCCAGTTTGGCCGATTCCGTGTCCACCTTGCGCCGGACGTCCGGCTCGACGCCGTAATAGGCGGTGGCGCGCCTTGCAAGAGCCGCTTCGCCGACGCTCGGGCCACTCTGCGCGCCATAGCGAACGGGCGCAGTCGGAGAGCCATATTGCTGCTGTGCGGTCTGCGGGTAGGTCTCGGCCGGAACCGAAGCACCACCCGGCGCGGGGGCGGCTGTCTGCGATTGCGGCGCCTGGCTCCATGGGTACTGGGCTGCCGGCTGGCTCGGGCTCAAGGTTCCGCCATCATATGGTGTCGCGCCATCCTGCGTTACCAATGTGCCGGCGGACCCGGACGAAGTCGTACCGGAAGCCAAGAGGCTGTCGCGGGCCTGGGAACTGCTGTTGTTCCGGCTGGCGCTGGCCTCACCGCGCACGGGCGGGCGCAGGGTCGCCTGGGGCGGGACGCTGAGGGGCGGGTTGCGGACCACCGTGAATTCGTCGGGACCGCCCCGATCAAAGCCGAATATCGAGCCCGTATCGCCACATCCCGCCAGTGCGAGGGCAGCCACCCCGAGCAGAACCATCCGCTTTATTGTCTTGGTCATCAACGCTTCCCCATGGGTTATCACGTCATTTTACGCGTTTTTGTTACGTTCCGCAAACAGGCCGTCAAGTATGATCAGTCCCACGCCGACGACGATCGCCGAATCCGCGATGTTGAAGGCGGGCCAGTGTGGCCAGTCCGTTCCGGGGACATAGAAATCCAGGAAATCCGCCACGCATCCCATGGCGATCCGGTCGATCACATTGCCGGTGGCCCCGCCGATGATCGCGCCAAGCGCCACCGCCAGCATCCTGGTTTCGGCCCTGCGCAGCCAGACGACGAGCGCGGCCGAGATGATGATCGCCAGTCCGGACAGAAACCAGGGGCCCAGCCAATGCAGCCCGCCGAAGGAAACGCCGTAATTGCAGACTTTCGTCAGATTGAAGCCGGGAAAGATCGATATGGCCTTGTGCGGGTTCAGCAGAAAGCTATGCCAGATTGCCCATTTGGTCAGCTGGTCCAGCACAAAGATCGCCAAGGCGACTGCCAGCCCGCCCCTGAAAAGGCGGGAGCCCGGCCGGCCCAGCAGGTTGCCTTTCGGCGTCTGGGATTGCTGTCCTTCCCGGTTGGTCAAAGGCCTCTCCGCCTATTCCGCTGCCACGCGGCCGGCGGCCACGGCGTCGGCGCATCGCCCGCAGGTCCCCGGGGCTTCCGGATTGGTATCGACTTCCGGCAATATGCGCCAGCAACGTTCGCACTTTTCGCCTTCGGCCGATGCCGGGACGGCGCCGATACCGGCGACATCCTCGATTGCAAAGGCCCCCTGCGGCGCGTCTCCCTCGACGATTTCGATTCCGGAGGTGATGGCGATCTCCGCCAGGTCCAGCCCGTCTAGTGCCGCCTTGTAGTCGGCGGTCATAAAGACCTTCGGGGCGGCCTGCAGGGACGAGCCGATACGTTTTTCGGCGCGTTCCAGTTCCAGCGCGCCGGTCACAACTCGGCGAATGCGGCGCACCTTTTCCCATTTCGCCGCCAACTCGTCGTTGCGCCAGGTGGAAGGAATTTCGGGGAAAGTGCGCAGATGCACGCTTTCCTCGTCGCCCGGATTGCGGCAGAGCCATGCCTCTTCCGCCGTGAAGCACAGGATCGGCGCCAGCCAGGCCGTCAAACAGGAGAACAACTCGTCCAGCAGGGTGCGTGCCGCGCGGCGGCGCAGGTCGCCCAGCGCATCGCAATAGAGGCTGTCCTTGCGGATGTCGAAATAGAAGGCTGACAGGTCCACGGCGCAGAAATCATGCAGTTCGCGGAACATCCGGTGGAAGTCGTATTCGCTGCAGCTATGCCGGACCAGCCCGTCCAGTTCCCACAGGCGGTGCAGGATCCAGCGCTCCAGTTCGGGCATGTCCGCGGGGTCGACCCGTTCGGATGCATCGAATTCGTTCAAATTGCCCAGCAGGTAGCGCATCGTGTTGCGCAGCCGCCGGTACATGTCGACCAGCCGCTTGACGATTTCCGGCCCGAAGGTCAGGTCTTCCGTGTATGTCGAGGCGACCACCCACAGGCGCAGGGTCTCGGCCCCGGACTGGCTGGCAACATCGAGCGGCGAAAGGTCGTTGCCCATCGACTTGGACATCTTGCGGCCGTCCTCGGCCAGAATGAAGCCGTGGGTCAGTACGCCCTCGTAAGGCGCCCGCCCGCGCGTGCCGCAGGCTTCCAGCAGCGAGGAATGGAACCAGCCGCGATGCTGGTCGGAGCCTTCCAGATAAAGCGTTGCCGGCCATTGCAGGTCGTCGCGCGCCTCGAGCACGAAGGCGTGGGTGGAGCCGGAATCGAACCAGACATCGACAACGTCGGTGACCTGCTCGTAATCCTCCGGATTGCGATCCGGGCCCAGGAACTCGGCCGGGTCGCGCGAGAACCAGGCGTCGGCGCCTTCCTCTTCGAAAGCCTGGGCGATGCGGTCGACCACCGTCTGGTCGCGCAGCGGCTCGCCGGTTGCCTTCTCGACGAAGACCGGAATCGGCACGCCCCAAGCGCGCTGGCGCGAAATGCACCAGTCGGGGCGCTGCTCGATCATCGAATAGAGCCGCGTGCGGCCGGCCGGGGGATAGAACTTGGTCTCATCGATGGCGGCCAGCGCCTTCTTGCGCAAATTGTTCCTCTCCATCGAGATGAACCATTGCGCGGTATTGCGGAAGATCAGCGGCGCCTTGGACCGCCAGCTATGCGGATACTGATGCCGCAGCTTGGCCGTCGCCATCAGGTTGCCGGATTCCCGCAAAGCCTCGACCACCGCCTTGTTAGCCGGGCCGGTCTTGCCGTCCTGGGTATAGACCGCCAGGCCGGCGAACAGCGGCACATGGTCGTAATAGCTGCCGTCCTCGCCGACGGTCTGCGGCGCCTCAACGCCGTTCGCCATGCCCAGCACGAAGTCGTCCGCGCCATGGCCCGGCGCGATATGGACGAAGCCGGTACCGTCCTCCTCGCTGACGAAATCGCCCGCCAGCAGCCGGACGTCGAAATCGTAGCCCTTGCCGCGCAGGGGGTGGGCGCAGAGAGTGCCGGCCAGATCGGCACCCTTCAGCGTCGCGACATTCTCGCTCGCCTTCACGCCGGTGGCGGCGCGGTAGGCATCCAGCAGCGAACGCGCCACCGCGAACCGGTCACCCACATTCAGGGCGCAGTCGTCCTCGCGGTCGGTTACCTGCTCGACCACATAGTCGATATCGTCGCCATAGGCGATGGCGCGGTTGCCCGGCATGGTCCATGGCGTGGTGGTCCAGATCACGACGCCAGCGCCTTCCAGTTCCGGGCGCGAGGCCTTGACCACGGGGAAACGCACGTGGATCGTCGTCGAGGTATGATCGTGATATTCGACCTCGGCCTCGGCCAGGGCAGTCTTTTCCACGACCGACCACAGCACCGGCTTGGAGCCCTTGAAGAGCCCGCCATTCATAAGGAACTTGCCGATCTCGCGGGCGATCTGCGCCTCGGCGGCATAGGCCATGGTGGTGTAGGGGTTCTCCCAGTCGCCACTGACGCCAAGGCGCTTGAACTCCTCGCGCTGCACGTCGATCCAGTGGTCGGCGAACTCGCGGCATTCCTTGCGGAACTCGACGATCGGCACTTCGTCCTTGTCCTTGCCGGCGGCACGGTACTTCTCTTCGATCTTCCATTCGATCGGCAGGCCGTGGCAATCCCAGCCGGGCACGTAATGGGCGTCCTTGCCCATCATCTGCTGAGAGCGGTTGATAACGTCCTTCAGGATCTTGTTCAGCGCGTGGCCAATATGCAGATGGCCGTTCGCATAGGGCGGGCCGTCATGCAGGATAAACTTTTCCCTTCCCTTCGACTGCTCGCGCAGTTTGCGCTCAAGGCCGATTTTCTCCCAGCGCTCCAGCAGCTGGGGTTCCTTCTGCGGCAGGCCGGCCTTCATCGGAAAGTCGGTCCTCGGCAGGCGGATGGTATCCTTGTAATCGACGCTCATCGGCCTCGTTCCTGATCGTCCAAAATTCAGTAAATGCTTAAAGGCCGGACGTTCCGGTCCGGCGCGCGGGCACAGTATGCACCAGCCCTTCCAGGGTCAAGATGGGGATTGCTGTCGATTTCTTTCAAGAATCTCCCGGGCGACCCGGCAATCGTCCTCGATCTGCGCGGTCAGCGAATCCAGCCCGTCGAATTTGATTTCCGGCCGGATATAGTCGATGAGCTGTACCCGCAGATGCTTTCCGTAAAGATCACCTGAAAAATCAAATATATAGGCTTCCAGTATCGGCTCTTCATCCTCGCCGATGGTCGGCCTGATTCCGAAGCTGGCGACACCGTCGAGCCATCGCGGGCCATCCTCTTCCTCGATCCCGACCCGCACGGCATAGATTCCGTATGCCGGCTGCAGATACTCGCCGAAGGTCAGGTTCGCCGTCGGATAGCCGAGGTCTCGCCCCAGCGCGTTGCCGTGCATGACGCGCCCCTCGAACTCGAAGGGGCGGCTCAGCAGGGCCGCGGCCTCCGCCGGCCGTCCGGCGCGCAGATGGTCGCGAATCCGCGTCGAGGAATAGATCTGGTCGCCCGGGGCGCTGACCGGCTCGACGATGGTGACGCCGAACCCGTTGCCCTCGCCGGCACGCCGCAGAAAATTGGTATCGCCGCCCCGGTTATGGCCGAAAACGAAATCGTAGCCGACGACGACATGCCGGACGCCCAGGCCGGTGACCAGCACCTCCGCGACGAAATCTTCCGCGGTCATGTGATGGAGAGTCTCGTCGAAATGCAGCACCAGCAGCAGGTCGATCTCCAGCCCCTCCAGATGATGAGATTTGTTGCGGAACGGCGTCAGCCGGAAGGGCGGATCGTTCGGGCGGAAAAAACTGCGGGGATGCGGCTCGAAGGTCACCGCAACCAAAGGCGCGCCCGATTTGGCCGTGATGGCTTTTGCCTGATCGAACACCGCCTGGTGCCCGCGATGGACACCATCGAAATTACCCAGCACAGCGACACCGCCCCTGAGTGCATCCGGAACATCGGCATAATGGCGAAGAATCTGCATGGCCCCTCTTTCCGCGCCCGCAGGGTATAGCGGCTGGAACGCGGAATGTGGAGCAGGAAATTCGCCGCAGCCGAGAGAAACCGGTCGAATCAGTCGCCGCGGCAGGGCACCAGGATCGTGGCCTCGCCGTCGAGTACAACCTTCTCGCCGACCGTCGCCACCGTATCCATGACGATGCGGCGTTTTTCCACGAGCACTTCCTTGATGGTCACACGGGCGCGAACCGTGTCACCCGCGCGCACCGGCGCCTTGAAGTTCAGGCTCTGCTTCAGATAGATCGCGCCGGGCCCGGGCAGTTTGGTGCCGATCACCGTGGAAATGAAGCCGGCGGTCAGCATGCCGTGGGCAATGCACCCCTCGAACATGGTCTCGGTGGCGAATTCATGGTTCAGATGGACCGGGTTGATGTCACCGGAAATTCCCGCGAACAGCACGATATCGGCCTCGGTCACGGTCTTGGCAAAGACCGCGGTCATGCCGACGGACAGATCCTCGATGCAATAACCCATTAAGTCGTCGTTATCGGTCGACGATCCGTTCGCTTCTTTTCCCTTACCCGTTGGCACAGCCTGCATGGCATTTAATCCCTATGGTGAAATCGGGGCGCCCGCTTTTCCGCACCGTATATTATCGGGGACGGGCGCCAAATTATTGCTGCGGCGCAAAATCAACTTACTGCAGCGCAATATATACCACGGCCGCGGTACGAGCAAATGAAATACCGCGGCCTGAATTGTAGGGTTTTTCAGGTTTCAGTGCGTTTCGCAGGCGCAACGCATTCCGGGGGCAGGAGGACCGTGACGGTCGTCCCCTTGCCTGCGGTGCTTTCGATTTTCATTTCGCCCCCATGCAACTCCGTCAGCGCCTTGGCCAGCGGCAGGCCAAGCCCCGTACCCTCTACCCGCACGCCATCGGAGGGTTCGACCTGGCCATATGTCTCGATCGCCTTGGACATATCCTTTTCAGCGATGCCGATTCCGGTATCGCTGACCGCAAAGGCGATTCCGCCTTCCGGCGTCGAAGAGGCGCTCAATATCACGTCCCCGCCGGCGCGGGTGAATTTGACCGCGTTCGACAGCAGGTTGATGAGAATCTGCTTGATCTTCAACGGGTCGACCCGCAGGCGGGGCAGGGACTCTTCCACCCTGCGGCGCAACTGCAGGCGTGCATCCGCGGCGCGGCCATGGATCAGGCGCAGGCAGGAATCGACCAGTTCGCGGGCATCGACATCCTCGACGACCAGGGTCTCGCGTCCGGCCTCTATCTTGGACAGATCCAGTATGTCGTTGACCAGGGCGAGAAGATGGTCCGCGCTTTCATGGATGTCGCGGGCATATTCTATATATTTGTCGACACCGACGGGCCCGAAGGTCTCGTTGCCGATGACTTCCGAGAATCCGATTATGGCGTTCAGCGGGGTGCGCAGCTCATGGCTGACATTCGCCAGGAACTCGGCTTTGACCCGGCTGGTGATCTCCGCCTCGCTGCGCGCCGCATGCAATTCCTGCTCCGCCAGCGTCTGTTTGGTGACGTCCAGCAGGACCCCGTCCCAGACACTTTTCTCTCCCGGGCCGGTCCAGGCACTGGCACGCGCCATGCCATGCATCCAGCGTTCCTTGCCTTTTGGCGTGACGACGCGGAATGTCATATCGATATCGCGGCCGCTGTCCCAGGCATCCGCATATTTACGGCGCACGCGATTCCGATCCTGCTCGTGGATCATGTCGAACATGATCTCGGGATTTGCCTCCAGTTGCGCAGGCTCGATGCCCAGGATGCCGCGCAATCCGCGGCTGACATAGCTGAACGAGATATCCTGGTCCGGTCCGACCCTCTGTTCGAAGAGGATCACTGGCATTCTGTCGGCAATCGTCATCAGCGCCTTGTTGGAAGCCTGCTCCGGCTCCTTCCTGGTCCGCGGCGGCTCTGCTCGGCGCAGCGGTGGTGCTTCGGCGCGTGCAGCCGGGGCCGGCGCCGCGGCCAGGCGTCCCATGAAGGTAACGATCAGAAAAGCACCGCCGGTAACCAGCAGCGCGACGGTCAGGGGAAGTGTGGCCGATGTACCCGATGGCGCGGGGAGTTGGGCACGGTCGGTGCCGACGGCGAAGACAAGACCGAATGTTTCCAGGGACCGCCAGCCGACGATGGCATCTACGCCGCCGCCATCATATTCCACAATGCCCGACAGCCGGCCGGCCCCGGGCTTTACGGCCCCGGCAAAAGGCTGACCTTCTGAACTGGCGCCGACGAGCGCCGCCATGAAGGGGGACTGCATCCAGATCCGCCCGTCCTGAGTCACCAGTGTGGCGGACGAGCCGGCCGGCAGGCCGCTTCGCGACCACCAGTCCAGGATACGGGCGACGGGGAACTGAACGCCCTCGTATCCCTGCGGTTTGCCTTGGGGGTCCAGTCGCTCCTTGAGGATCGCTGCGTACCACAGACCGCCCGCCTCATAGGGCATGGAAAGGGCAGGGTAATGTGTTTTCGAGGCATTTGCCGCCGCCTCGGCAATGGCTCGAACCGGCGGCCCGCCACTCAAGGCGGCTCCCTGCTGGTCGTAGCGCCGGTATCCCGGTTCCAGCCGCAAGGCATTGCCCGGCGACTCGCTGGCCACGGCCTCCAGCGTCATCAGGCGCGCGATCGTTTCGGAAAAGAACAGATTCAAAGGCACGCTGCCCTGTTCAAGGGCAACGCCGATTCGCTCACGAGCAATCCTGTCGGCCTCACGATTGTCCAGCCATCCCTGGACAGCCATCGTGCCGATTATGAATCCGGCGACAAGGCCCAGCGCTATCTGCAGGTATCTGCGTAGCGAATCGGAAGAGAGCCACTCGGCCGCTCCGCTCCGGGCGTATGTACCGCGATTTCCGGGGGCTTGCTCTGCCTGCCTGCGCCCTCCGTGTTCCATAATGATACCGGTTGGTTGCTTCCCCAAGGCGCAGCCCGAAAGGCGGATTGCGCCAAGACCCTGTTATAACGATTATGATACACGAAAATTCCATAATTTTTTAAATTAGTTAGAGATATTATGCGTTAACCATAATGATTCCTGAAACGCGCGTGCCAGATAAATCCAATGATTTGAATTGTTAACCAACAAAACAACCCTTGATATTTTTGTTGCCAGCAAAAATGCCCGCTGTGGGGGCGATCTGGCGCCGTTTCTCGATTCCTGCGACAAGAGATGAGCCGGATGCTATATAGGGGCATGGACCATCCCGTTGCTTTTTCCGCCGAAACCCACGACCACCAGCATTGTATCGACACGGCGCTGGACGAAGCCGCTGCTTTGTGCGCGCGGCGCGGCGTGAAGCTGACGGTCCTGCGCCGGCGGGTGCTGGAATTGGTCTGGGAAAGTCATCAGCCGACCGGCGCCTACGCGATTCTTGATGCGCTGCGTGCCGAGGACCGCAAGGCGGCGCCGCCGACGGTATATCGCGCCCTGGAATTCCTCCATGCGCATGGGCTGGTTCACCGGATCGAGTCGCTGAACGCCTATATCGGCTGCGTCCGCCCGGACCAGCCCCATGCCGGACAGTTCCTTATCTGCGAGTCATGCGGCGCCACCGTGGAGCTTGAGGACGACGAAATCAACCAGGCTGTCAACCGCAGCGCCAGCCGCCTGGGTTTCCAGGCACTGCGCCAGACCGTGGAGGTCACGGGCCTGTGCCCCGACTGCGGCCGCAAGCAAGAGAACCGATAACCGCATGACGAAAACGATCCCCTGCCAGCGGGAACTGTTCGATATTCCCGAAGATGTTGCTTGGCTGAATTGCGCCTATATGTCGCCTCTGATGAAGACCGCGGTGGCGGCCGGAGAGGCCGGCCTTCGGGGCAAGGCGCAGCCTTGGACCCTCAAGCCGGCGGATTTCTTCCCCGGGCCGGAGGAGGCGCGAGCCCTGTTCGCCAGGCTGATAAACGCCACGCCCGACGACATCGCCATCGTGCCATCGGCCAGTTACGGCGTTGCCACGGCGGCCCGCAATCTTCGGGCCCCGGCGGGCAGCCGGATCCTGCTGCTGGATGAACAATTCCCCTCGAACGTCTACGCCTGGCGGGAACTGGCATCGCGTACCGGCGCGCGGATCGATACGGTGCCGCGCCCTGACGACGACGACTGGACCAGCGCAATTCTGGACAGGGTCGGCGAGGACGTCTCGATCGCCGCCCTGCCCAACAGCCACTGGACCGATGGCGGGCTGGTGGATCTGGAGCGGGTGGCCAAGGCCCTGCGCGATGCCGGCGCCGCGCTGGTGCTGGATGTAACCCAGTCGCTCGGCGCCCTTCCGCTGGATGTGCGAAAGGTCAAACCGGATTTCATGGTCGCCGGCAGTTACAAATGGCTGCTGGGTCCCTACAGCCTTGGCTTCCTTTACGTAGACCCGAAGCATCATGGCGGCGAGCCGCTGGAACATAACTGGATCGCGCGGGCGGGATCGGAGGATTTCACGGGCCTGGTGAACTACCGCGACGATTTCCAGCCGGGCGCCCGGCGTTTCGACGTGGGCGAGCTGTCGAATTTCGCGCTGATGCCGCAGGCGATAGCCGCGCTGCGCCAGATCCTCGACTGGGGCGTCGACAACATCCATGCCACGCTTTCGGTCCGCAACGAGGCGATAGCCGCAAGGGCCCGCGGGATGGGGCTGGAATCGGTGGCCCAGGGCCTGCGCGCGGGGCATTATTTGGGACTGCGATTCGAGGGCGGCGTGCCCGACGGGCTGGGTGCCCGCCTGGCGGCGGAAAACATCCATGTCAGCGTGCGCGGCGCGTCCGTACGAGTCACCCCCCACCTCTATAACAATGACGAGGACATCGAGCGGTTCTTCGATGCCCTGGGCCGCCTGCTTTGACCGCCGGCGCGACGGCCGCCGTTACGGCGCGGCGCAATGTGGTGGCCGCGATCCATATGATGGCCGGACTGTTCCTGTTCGGCGTCATGGAAGTGCTGATCAAATGGAAGGTCGCCGATTACCCGGTGCATGAACTCGTCTTCTTCCGCGCCGTTTTCGGCCTGATTCCCTGTTTCGTCATGGTCTGGCAGGCCGGCGGGCTGAAGACGCTCAGGACGAAACGTCCCGGCGAGCATTTTCTGCGGTCGCTGGTGGGCCTCAGCGCCATGTGGCTGGTGTTCAGCGCTTATGAGACCATGAACCTGGCCGATGTCGGCGCCATCCTGTTCGCCGCGCCCCTGTTCCTGACCGCCATGGCCGGGCCTGTGCTGGGCGAGACCGTGGGGGCGCGCCGCTGGACCGCGGTTCTGGTCGGCTTCCTCGGGGTATTGCTGATCATCAAGCCGGGCACGACGGCGCTGCAGCCGGCGGC
>JBFFGY010000012.1:0-15193 GCA_041557215.1 Alphaproteobacteria bacterium | reverse complement strand
CCTGTCTTTTCATGAATCAGGCCCCGGGCAGAATGTTCGCCGCCGGGCCGCTCAGTAACCGAACCTCTCCCTGTTATGCTTTAGCTCGTCCCGGGTCAACTCGAAGCCGATATAAATTACGTAATTGCGCACATCGCGATCGTCCGGCCGTGGAATGGTAATTTCCAGCTGATCCGTATAGCTGAGACCACGTCGCCCGGCAGGAATATTCACTTCAACGGGGAATGATTCGCGGCTCAGGATTGCCGGTTCCGTCGCGTCCTCGGAAACCCATTCCGCAACGGCGACGAAATAACGGTACGACACCGCACCGCCAGCCAGCGCCGGACCGCGCAGGACATCCATCGTGACTTCCAGATCGACATCGATCTCCCCGCCATCCGCATCGTAGCTGCATTCGCCGAAGACCCGCATCATACGCGCCTCGAACCGGACGTCGATGGGATCGCGGCCGCCTCCTTCGCGGTACCGGGTGAGTTCCGAAGGCTGTGCCATGACCTTTGCTGCCGGACAGGGTACGCCGGGGTCCTCTTCGTCGCTGGCGCATGCGGATAGGACAGTTATCGCGACCAGCAAGATGGCCCAACGCGCCCAGTAATGGAGCATATCAGACAAGAAAGCGCCCCCCGCACATCCGTTGCCGGACCGCCACCGTCGAATTCATTTGCACTCTGCCCATATTTGCGAGCCTTCGGTTCCAGACCGGCCGAGGTCTGTGGTATTGTTCCGCCACCCGTCGGGACTTGGAAAAGCGTCGTTGACGGGCCAGTGTTCGCGATACTAAAGAGACCCCAAGGCTTGTACAAGGCCCGCTGCCGGGCGTTGGGCCGCATTTTTGCGGGCCGTGGAAATTAAAGGATAGATGTTTGACAGACCGCGCCGCAGACCCCCAATCCTTGACCATATTGCTGGCCAATCCCCGGGGATTCTGTGCCGGCGTCGATCGTGCGATAAAGATTGTCGAAGTTGCCCTCGAGAAATATGGCGCCCCGGTCTATGTCCGCCACGAAATCGTGCATAACCGCCATGTGGTGCAGGAGTTGGAGGGAAAGGGGGCGGTCTTCGTCGACGAGTTGGACGAGGCGCCGGACGATCGGCCGGTAATTTTTTCCGCCCATGGCGTCCCGAAAAGTGTCCCGGCGGAAGCGCAACGCAGGAACATGATCTATCTGGACGCCACCTGCCCTCTGGTCAGCAAAGTACATCACGAAGCAGAACATCAGTATCAGGCCGACCGGAAGATCGTCATGATTGGCCATGCCGGGCATCCGGAAGTGATCGGCACCATGGGCCAGTTGCCGGAAGGCGCGATATCGCTGATTGAAACGGCCGAGTCTGTTGATGGCCTGGAATATCCGGAAGATACGCCGCTGGCCTATATCACCCAGACAACGCTGTCGGTGGACGATACGGCGGAGATCATTTCGGCGCTGACGCAACGGTTCCCCGATATTCACGGGCCGGGCAAGGAGGACATATGTTACGCCACGACAAACCGGCAACTTGCCGTAAAGACCATGGCGTCGCAATGCGATGCCCTCATCGTCGTCGGCTCCGCTAACTCGTCAAATTCCAGGCGTCTTGTTGAAGTAGCCAAAAGCCGGGGCTGCGATAACGCCTTCCTGCTGCAGAACGCACAGGCGATGGACTGGTCGTGGCTGAACGGTGTGGCACGGCTGGGCCTGACAGCCGGCGCATCGGCCCCGGAAGTACTGGTCCAGGAGGTGATCGAGGCCTGCCGCAAGCGATACGACGTCACGGTGGAAAACGTCTCGGTGGGCGACGAGACCGTTCAGTTCAACCTTCCCCGCGCGTTGAGCGCCTGACAGGTAAGGTATGGCGGTCTACACTGAAGTCGGCGACGACGAACTCGAAGCCTTCATCGCGGAATATGATCTGGGTGCGATCCTGTCCTGCAAGGGCATTGCCGAGGGCGTAGAGAATACCAATTACCTGATTCAGACTGAAACGGGCAGCTATATCCTGACCCTGTACGAAAAACGGGTGGCGGAAACAGACCTGCCGTTTTTTCTTGGTCTGATCGAACATCTCGCCGGCAAGGGCATACCCTGCCCGACACCCGTTCATGGCAGGGACGGGGTAGCTCTCAGACGCCTTTGCGGCAGGCCGGCCGCGATCGTGACCTTTCTTGACGGCATGTGGCCGCGGCGAATTCGGACCGAACATTGCGCCAAAGTCGGCACTGCCCTGGCCCGGCTGCATCTGGCGGGACAGGATTTCACCATGCACCGGCGCAATGCCCTGACAGTCGACAGTTGGCGCCCGTTGCTGGAAGCATCCGTCCCACGGGCTGGCGAGGTACAGCCCGGACTGGCCGAAATATTGTCGAAGGAACTGGATTATCTGGAAGCCAACTGGCCCACGGATCTGCCATCCGGCATCTGCCATGCCGACCTGTTTCCCGACAATGTGTTTTTCATTGGGGATTCTCTATCCGGACTTATCGATTTCTACTTCGCATGTAACGATTTCTTCGCCTACGATCTGGCCATCTGCATGAATGCATGGTGTTTCGAGCGCGACCGCAGTTTCAACATAACAAAGGCGCGGGCCATGCTGTCGTCCTACCGGCAGCTTCGCCCCTTTTCCGATGCCGAACTGGCGGCCTTGCCATTGTTGGCCAGGGGATGCGCCCTGCGGTTCCTATTGACGCGTCTTTACGACTGGCTGAATACGCCGGCCGGGGCGCTGGTTAAGCGGAAAGACCCCCTGGAATATTTGACGATCCTGCAATTCCATCAGGCCGTTACCGGGCCTGGCGCTTACGGATTGGAATAAAAGACGAAATGGCGAAGGAACGAGTCGAAATCTTCACGGACGGCGCCTGCAGCGGCAATCCGGGTCCTGGTGGCTGGGGCGCGATCTTGCGCTGGAAGGGCGCGGAGAAGGAACTGTCCGGCGGCGAACGGGAGACGACCAACAACCGTATGGAAATGATGGCCGCGATCGTTGCGCTGGAATCTCTGAAACGCGCGGTGCCGGTCAGCCTCTATACCGACAGCACCTACCTGCGCGACGGCATCACCAAATGGCTGCCCGGCTGGAAGTCCAACGGCTGGAAGACCGCCGCCAAGAAACCGGTAAAAAACCAGGACCTCTGGCTGCGGCTGGAGGCGGCGATGGCGGACCACGATATAAGCTGGCACTGGGTCAAGGGCCATGCCGGCCATCCCGAGAACGAACGCGCCGACGAGCTGGCGCGCGCCGGCATACCGGCAGGCTGAAAGGTTGGCTTCGATGAAGAAACTGCGGGACCTCTATCCGGCGATCGATTGTCGCCAGTCCGGGCATCTGGATGTTGGCGACGGTCACCAAGTCTATTACGAGGACTGCGGCAATCCGAAGGGAAAGCCGGCCATATTCGTACATGGCGGACCGGGTGGGGGAATCATGCCGGCCTATCGCAGGCTGTTCGACCCGGATGCCTACCGCATCATCCTTTTCGACCAGCGCGGTTGCGGCGCCAGTACCCCGCATGCCTCGTTGGAGGCCAACACCACCTGGCACCTGGTGGCCGACATGGAACACATCCGGGAACATCTGGACATAGAGCGCTGGCAGGTTTTTGGCGGATCCTGGGGCAGCACCCTGGCACTAGCCTATGCCGAGACCCATCCCGAGCGCGTAACGGAACTGGTTCTGCGTGGCATCTTCCTGCTACGGCGGCAAGAGTTGGAGTGGTATTACGGCGGCGGGGCGGCTGCGATCTTTCCCGACGAATGGGAGAAATTCTGCGCCCCGATTCCGACCGGCGAACGCGGCGACATGATTGCCGCCTATTACAGCCGCCTGACCAGCGGGAATCGGGACGAGCGGATCGAGGCCGCACGCGCCTGGAGCATGTGGGAGGGCGCCACGGTTTCCCTGCTGCCCAACCCCGGCCGGGTGCAAGGGTTCGGATCGGAACATTTCGCCGAGGCCTTCGCCCGCATCGAATGCCATTACTTCATAAATGGCGGATTCCTGGAAAACGATGGGTGGCTGCTGGACAATGTCGACAGGGTTCGCCATATCCCGGCCGTTATCGTGCAGGGGCGTTACGATATGGCTACACCCGTCACTTCGGCCTGGGATCTGCACAAGGCCTGGCCCGAGGCCGATTTCCGGCTAGTTCCGGATGCGGGACATGCCTTTTCCGAACCCGGCATCCAACATGAGCTGATAGAGGCCACAGACCGCTTTCGGGTCTGAGAAAAAGGGCGGGAGGCCAGCCCGCCGCCCGTCTGCACCCAATATCTCGTGCAACCTGCCTCAGAGCAGCGGCAGCATCTTTTCCGCAGCCGAAACTTTCAGCACCGGCTGCTCTTCCATGGCGACATGCTGAACCACGCCATCGTCGACGATCATGGCGAATCGCCGGCAGCGTACGCCATAGCCGCGTGCGGACATATCGGCGTCCAACCCGATCGCACGCGTAAATTCCCCGTTGCCGTCGGCAAGCATCTCCACCTTGCCCGCGGCCCCCTGGTCCTTCGCCCAGGCCTTCATCACCCAGGCGTCGTTTACGGACAAACAGGCGATGGCAACGCCCTTGGCGGCGAATTCGTCCGCTCGCTTCACATATCCCGGCATATGCTGGGCCGTGCAGGTCGGCGTGAAGGCTCCGGGCAGACCGAATACCACGACTTTTCGACCTTTGAAAACTTCATCCGAATCGAAGGACTCGACCCCGTCGTCGCCGATACGGAAAAACGTCGTATTCGGCAGTTTGTCACCTACTTTGATGATCATTTTCGGCCTCGTTCTGTTTATATCCCCCTCGTTCCAAGCCGGCAGGCACGGGTGGCTTTTACGGCTGGGCGGGCAACAGGCAAATTAGCGCCGAAGCCGGCATTGTCCAGCCCTCAGTCGGCTCAGTTCCGGGCCAGGCCTTCCGCGCCGGCGGCCTTTTCCACTGCATTCAGAACAGTATCGGTAACAAGAAGTTCGGGCAGCACCAAACCGTCGGGGATGCCGGGCCCGTAGACCGCATTGAAGGGGATGCCGTATCGCCCGAAACTGGCCAGATAATCGGCGATCTCCTGGTCGGGCTTTGTCCAGTCGGCCTTCATGGCGACTACCGCACCACTTTCCAGCAATTCAGCAACCGGTCCCCGGTTCAGCACTGCCGCCTTGTTGACCTGGCAGGTCAGGCACCAGTCTGCGGTAACGTCGACCAGCACGGTCTTTCCGCCCGAAACAAGTCGGGCGATTTCCGCCTGGTCGAACGGTTGCCAGACTTTGTCGTCCAGTGTCTTCGCGCCGTCATTGGCGGTCGCCGGAGCAAACAGGGGAGCCAGGATAATTGCGGCCGCCAACAGCGTGGCGACCCGCCCGCCATGCCGTCCGAGCCGCGACCCTTCAAGTCGGCGAAGGGCCAGAACGACTCCGATCAGGGCCGCCGCTATGCCAATCCCGACCGCCATGTCGGTCCCGGCCTCGGTGGCGATCACCACGACCAGCCAGACCGCAGTCGCAACAAGCAACAACCCCAGGAAACGCTTCATGCCCGCCATCCAGCGCCCGGGACGCGGCATTCGGGTGGCCAGTCCGGGGAAGGCCGCAACCAATAGATAGGGCATCGACAGACCGAGGCCCAGAGCGGCAAATACCATGAAAATTTCGGCCGAGCCACGGGCGAAGGCAAAACCGACCGCCGTTCCCAGAAACGGCGCGGAACAGGGCGTTGCCAACAATGTGGCTAATGCGCCGGTCAGGAAATGTCCACCCAGCGAATGGTGGTGGCCTTGCCGTGGGCCGGTATCGATGGCCAGCAGATCGTTGATTCTTGACGGCAGCGTGATCTCGAAAAGGCCGAACAAATTGCAGGCGAACAGCGTTACGACGACGACCATGATCGCGAGGAAAACCGGCTGCTGGAACTGTATTCCCCACCCGATCGTCGCGCCCGCCGCCTTCAAGGCCGCCAGAACCGCGGCCAGCAGCAAGAAGCTGCTCATGATGCCGGCGACCGAGGCCAGGAAACCCAGCCGGACGTCGGTATTCTCGCGCCCGCCATGGCCGAGCACGCTGAGCATCTTGAGCGAGAGGACCGGGAGCACGCAGGGCATCAGATTCAAGATCAACCCGCCCACCAGCGCCAGCCCGAGGATGGCCCAGAGTCCGGTCGTCGACGACCCGAACGCGGCATCAAATGCCGACGGCAATGGCGGGAAGGCGTCTACGAGGACCGGGTTTACCTCCTGCTCGGCGGCAATATCGGGGGTCACCAAGGTCGCGAGCATCGCCTGCGCGGCAATTTCCTCCGCCGTCGCGCCTGTTCCAAGCTCGGTGATCACGGCATAACGCTTGTCCCTGGAAAGCCTGACCTGGGGATTCTCGAAAAAGGCGGTCGGCGGGCCTTCGAGAAACAGGTCGGGGTCAATCAAGGGTCGGTCGGACCGGATCGCCACGCGCAGATTGACCGCGTCGTCGCCCGTCTTGGTGAAAACCGACTGTTCCATCGTTATGCCGACTTTTTCGGCGGACACCGGGACACGCGCGCTGTAGCGGGCGGTCAGGGCGGCGAACGGCGTGGCCTCGGCCGCCCCGGCGGGAATATCAAGCGCAAGATTTTCTTCACCCGGAATGCAGATTTCCTTGCATACCAGGTACGTAACCCGGGCACGCAGACTGACGGGTTCGCCGGGATTCGTTACCGCGATGTCGAGCGGGAAAACAACCTCATGCTTGTAACCTAGGGCCTCGATCCCGAAAATCTTGAAGCGTGCCGGGGCTGGCCACGCAACCTTTACCTCGCCGATATTTTCCGAGCCGCTCCAGTCAATCTCGGGCGGATAGCCGGTCGGACCGGGCGAGCGCCAGTAGATCTTCCAATCCTTTTCCATGAGGAATTGAAGGCCCAGCCTCAGGGAGTCGAGATTTCCGGTTCCCGACACGGCCGAGACCAGCCGCAATTCCGCCTGATCCTTGATGCCGGCCCAGTCGCTTGCATGAGGTTCCGCTCGCACCGCGGTCGCAGAAAGTCCTGCAATGGCGGCGGCGTAAAGGGCGAGGTGAGCCCCACGGCGTAAAGTTCGGGTCAGAATATTCATGGCCACTGATATATAGGGAATTATCCGCGATTTGTCGTCACAATCGCGTGTCATTTCATGGTGTCTGCGGCAAAGCGCCGGGCCATGGCTCGGGCGGAGGCTTTTTCGGCCGCGCTCAGCCTCGTCTCCAGCTCGACGGAGGCCGTTACCGCTTCCCGGTGGCCATTGGCGGCCGCCAGGTTGTACCAGGCATAGGCCCGCACACGGTCGAGCCGGATTCCGTCATAGGGGGCGGAATAAAGCCTTCCCAGAGCATACTGGGAGGATGATTCGCCCTGGCTGGCGGCCTTGAGGAACCAGCTCTCGGCCTTGCGGTAGCCCTCTTCTTTGCCTTGGCCATAATAATAGACGCCGAGATTATACTGAGCCTGCGGGTGGCCCTGTTCGGCCGCCCGGCCAAGCAGCGCCAATGCCATCGGTATGTTGCGAGGCACGCCATCACCCTTCAGGTGCATGTTGCCCAGCGTAAACTGGGCCATCGGATATCCACCCTCGGCGGACCGGCCATACCATTGGACCGCCTCGTTCAAATCTTGTGGCAAACCCCGGCCGGTACGATACATGGTGGCAAGTATGTATTGGGCCTCCAAATGGCCGTTTTCAGCCGCATTTCGGTAATGCGGGGCGGCGGCCGCCATGCGCCCGGCCCGCGCCAGGGCCATGCCCTCCCGGAACTCCATGCGGGCCTGCGCGGCAGTTTCATTGGCGGTCGGGGGTACTGGCGGCTCGATCCGGCCGGCACCGCCCACTGCGCACCCGGCGAGCGACAGAACCGTGAAACCGGTCAACAATATTCGGCTTATGGGCCGCATTCGCATCAGTCTCCCAGACATCTATGACGGGAACAGGTGGAATGTAATGCCTGCGCCCCGGCGCCGCTAGTGCCACCGACGGCAAGTTTCCCCGGCTTGACCATTGTTTAACCGGTAACAGCTACTATTCTATAAAGGCAGGATCGGATGCATGGCCCGCATAAATGCACCAGAGCATCGGAATTTGGACTAGTTGAGGCGAAATTGGTGCAAATCGACGACAAATCGGTTTACCTGACCGGCCAACTGCTGATCGCAATGCCGCAAATGGCGGACGACCGGTTTGACCGTTCGGTTATTTTCATGTGCGTGCACAATCAGGATGGGGCCATGGGCCTGATCGTGAACCAGGTCTCGACGGAGATGACTTTCTCTGATCTTTTGACGCAGGTAGGTGTCGAGAGCGGGCCGAATATTGCGGGCATTCCCATTCATATCGGTGGCCCCGTGGAAACCGGCATGGGATTTGTGTTGCATACCAGCGATTACGAACAGCCCAACACCATCAAGGTGAATGAAAGCGTTTCGCTGACCCACACGATCGAGATTCTGAAGGATATCGCCGAAGGCCGCGGCCCGCGTCACGTGATGCTGGCGTTGGGATATGCAGGCTGGGGCGCCGGGCAATTGGACAGCGAAATACAGGCTAATTCCTGGCTGAATGTACCAGCCGATGAATCCCTCGTGTTCGGCGACGAACAGCAGGACAAATGGGAACGATCCATCGCGAAGCTGGGGATCGATATCTCGCTGTTGTCAGGCGAGGCGGGACACGCCTGAAGGGCTTTCGGCCCGGTTAAATCTTTGGCGCTTTATCGTGGATCCTTGTCTAGGATGCCGAAAGTGACGTGGTCGCACCATCGGCCATTGATCTTCAGATATTCGCGCGCCAACCCCTCTTCATGGAAGCCGCATTTCAGCAATAGTCCGCGGCTGGCCTGGTTGGCCGGAAGGCAGGCCGCCTCGACCCGATGCAGCCCCAATTTTTCGAAGGAATAATCCAGTACGCAACGAACCGCTTCGGTCATGTATCCCTTGCGGGCGTGCGGCTCGCCCATCCAGTAACCCAGACTGCCGGTACGGGCAACGCCAAGCCGAACGTTCGACAGGGTGATGCCGCCCAGTAGGGCGGCGTCATCGCGGCGGAATATGAGAAATCCATACCCGGTCTCCGCGCGCCATTCGTCGCGCACCTGAAGGCGGCGGCGGTGAAAGGCGGCGGCGGTGCAGGCATCTGAGGGCCAGGTCGGTTCCCATGGTTTCAGGAATTCCACGCTTTCGCGGCGGATCGCCACCCAGGCCGCCGCATCGCGGGTGGATGGCGGGCGCAGACTCACGCGGCGCCCTTCAAGTACAATACTTGAAATTGCGTTGCGTAACAGCGGCCACATAGCCGGCGACTCAGTCCGTCAATTGCTCGGCGAAGCGATCATAGGGCATCATCCGCCCCAAAGGTCCGATCGCGGCTACCGAGGGACGTCCGGAAAAGGTTCGGGCGATGACATTGCGAACGGCTGTGACGTCGACTGAATCGATTTTCCTGACGATCTCATCGATGGGTAACGGGCGCCCGAATATCAACATCTGTTCACCGAGTTGCTCGGCCCGCGCGGAGGTCGATTCCAGAGACATGAGCGTCGCCGCCTTCAACTGGTTCCGTGCCCGGCGGACTTCGCCCTCGTCGAGGCTGTCCGACAGGCGTCTAATTTCATCAGCCAGCACCGGCATCAATTCCTCCACCTCTTCTTCACCCGTGCCTGCATAAATGCCGAACAGGCCGCAATCGGAATAGCTGGACGAAAAGGAATGGATTGAATAAACGAGGCCGCGCCGTTCGCGGATTTCCTGGAACAGGCGTGACGACATGCCGCCGCCGAACAATGTGGACATCACTGTCGCCGCATAAATATCGGGATCGTGCATCCCCACACCGGGGAATCCGACGGTCAGATGAACCTGCTCCAGTTCGCGGTCCTGCAGATAGACGCCGCCTCCATATGCGGCGGAGCCGTCGCCCAGGGGGCTGCGGTCTGGCAGGTCGCGGAAAAGATGCCGGGCCAACGCCACAAGATGGTCATGTTCGATCATGCCGGCCGCAGCCAGCACCATGCTGCCGGCGCCATAGGCCTGGTTCATATAGCCCATGATAGATTCCCGGGTCATGCCGCGGACGCGCTCCGCGTCGCCCAGCACCGGGCGGCCAAGGGGCTGATCGGGAAAGGCCGTTTCCTGGAAATGGTCGAACACGACATCGTCGGGGGTGTCATGTGCCTGGCCAATTTCCTGCAAAACGACGCTGCGCTCACGCGCTAGCTCGTCAGGGTCGAATGTGGAATTCTGCAGTATGTCGGCCAGGATATCGACAGCCAGCGGCGCGTCGTCTTTCAGGACCTTGGCGTAATAGGCAGTGTGTTCGCGCGTGGTATAGGCATTCAGATGGCCGCCGACTTCCTCGATTTCGGCCACGATTTCCAGCGCTGAACGACGCGTCGTACCCTTAAACGCCATATGTTCCAGCAGATGGGCAACACCGTTGATTTCCACCGGCTCGTTGCGGGTTCCGGCATCGACGAACACCCCGACCGAAACGGTCTCGACAGCGTCCATCGTGTGGGTAACAACCCGCAGGCCGTTCTCCAGCGTCGTTTGCCGGACGGTCACGCCGCCCCCATCACATCCACGCGGGCGCGGACATGCGCCATCATGGCAGCGAGATCGTTGGGCAGAACTTCGTATCGTTCCTCTCGGTCGAAAAGATCGGCAAGTCTTGGCGGCAATGCCGGATGCATGCCGGTTGCCCGTTCCACCGCGTCGGGGAATTTCGCAGGATGGGCGGTGGCAAGCGCTACCATGGGCGTTGCCGGATGGCGGCCCTTCGCCCGGCCCGCGGCAACACCAATGACGCTGTGCGGATCAAGCAGCTCACCGCCGGCGCGATATTCGGCATCGATGGCGGCCAGGGTCTGTCCGTCGTCCAGCCGGTGACCGTCGAACAGCGCCTCGATGGCCTTCATACCGCCCTGCGGCACGGTCAAGTGGCCGGTCTTGCGGAAATCGATCATGGTCCGCATTACCGCCGACCCTTCTCGGTCACAGGCGTCGAACAACAGGCGTTCGAAATTGCTGGAAACCTGGATGTCCATGCTGGGCGACAGCGAAGGCTCGACACCGCGGACCTCCATGATGCCGGTTTCCATGAAACGGGTCAGGATGTCGTTGCGGTTCGATCCGATGACGAGTTGGGAGATTGGAAGTCCCATTTCGCGCGCCGCATAGCCGGCATAGACATTCCCGAAATTTCCCGTCGGCACGGCGAAGGATACCTGGCGGTCGGGAGCGCCGAGCGCCAAGGCCGCGCGGAAATAATAGACGATCTGGGCCATGATCCTCGCCCAGTTGATCGAGTTGACCGCGCTGAGCCGCATCTCGCGACGGAAGGCGGGATCACCGAACATGGCCTTCACCATATCCTGGCAATCGTCGAAACTGCCTTCCACGGCAATGTTGTGGACGTTGGAGGACGGGACGGTCGTCATCTGGCGCCGCTGGACCTCGGACACGCGGCCGTGGGGATGGAGGATAAAAATATCGATGGCCTCGCGGTCCCTGCACGCTTCTATCGCCGCGGAGCCCGTATCGCCCGACGTAGCGCCGACGATGGTGACCCGTTCCCCGCGCCGGGTCAGCACATGGTCGAACAGACGGCCGAGCAGCTGCAGGGCGACATCCTTGAAGGCAAGCGTGGGCCCATGGAACAGTTCCATCAGCCAAAGATTGTCATCCAGTTGCTTCAGGGGCACGGTCGCGGCGTGATCGAAGGTCGCGTAGGCGTCGCGCAACATATCGGCGAAATCCGCTTCTGCAATGCGGTCCCCCAGAAACGGGAGCATTACGCGCGTCGCCAGATCGGCATAGGATAGGCCATGCATCGCGCGCAGGTCGGCGGCGGAGAATTGAGGCCATACCTCCGGAATATACAGTCCTCCATCCTCGGCCAGTCCGGCCAGCAGGACTTCGTCGAATTCCAGAATGGGGGCGTCGCCCCTTGTGCTGATGTAACGCACGCCTTGTTCCGTCCTTGTTTTAAGACCGCCCCAAACTAGCGACAGGGCACCGCGCTAGCAAGGCGAGTCATTCGTCGAGATACCGCCGGCGCAAGTGCGCCTTGAAGGCGTCCGCATTGAGCGGTTTCCCGGTAGCGCGCGCCAATAATTCATCCGTCGACAGAAGGGATGCCTGGCTGTGGACATTGGCCCGCAACCAGGCCATGAGCGGGCCGAAATCCCCCTTGGCGATCGCCGGTATGATCTCGGCATCACCCGCTCTAGCCGCCTCGGCCAGTTGGGCAGCCGCCATCGCGCCCAGGCTATATGTCGGGAAATATCCAAAGGCCCCGTCCGGCCAGTGTATGTCCTGCAGGCATCCCCGCCGGTCGTCGGGGGGCCGGATGCCAAGTAGCTCCACCATGCCGTCGTTCCATGCGGCGGGAAGGTCGGCCACCGTCAGGTCGCCGGCAATCATCGCACGTTCCAGCCGTGTCCGCAGGATGATATGGGCCGGATATGTTACCTCATCGGCCTCGACCCGGATCAGGCTGGGCTCTACGCGCGTTGTCAGCCGGTAAAGATTCTCCGCCGACCAGGCCGGGCCGGTCGCGGCAAAATGCTGTGCGATGACGGGAGCCGCCCAATGGAAGAACTCCGGAGACCGGCAGATCTGCGTTTCTATGAACAGGGACTGGCTTTCATGCAGGGTCATGCCGCGGGCCTGGCCGACCGGCTGATAGCGCCAGACCGCAGGGAGGCCGCGTTCATACATGGCATGGCCGGATTCATGCAGCACACCCATGAGCGAGTCCAGGAACGAATCCTCGTGGTACCGTGTCGTTATGCGGCTGTCGTCGGGCGTTCCGCCGGAAAAGGGGTGCAGGCTCTCATCCAGGCGCGCCGTATCAAATACGAGCCCAACGGTCTCGGCCATATGCCGGCAAAGTTTGCACTGGAATTCTATCGGGAATGGCCCTGTGGGCTCGAGAGGGTCTGGCCGGCGGGCCTGGGCGGCAAGGGCAGCGTCGAGGATTTCTGGCAGGAACCCGGCATAATCCTCCAGGATTGCCATGACGCGCCCGCTGTCTGCGTCTGCCTCATACTCATCCATCAAGGCGTCATAGGCGGGGCGTCCCAGCGCTTCGGCCTTGGCTGACGCGACGTCGCGGGTCAGGGCCAGCACCTCTTCCAGTGAGGGGCGGATGGCGTCGTAATCGGAATTCGGACGGGCATCGCGCCATCTCGCCTCGCATGCGGCGGTGGCGCGGGAACGCGCGGCAACGAGGTCCGACGGCACTGCGGTGGCGTGAATCCATTGCCGGCGCATTTCGTGCAGATTGGCCCGCTGCCAGGGATCGAGATCGTGTTCGGCCCCGGCAGTCTCATGAAGAAGATTTTGCACCGCCGGGTCGGTCAGGATGTCGTGGGCCATGACCGTCAGTTCGGCCATTTGTTCGGCGCGGCCAGTGCCGCCGCCGGGCGGCATAATCACGGAGCGGTCCCATCCCAGGATTCCCAACGCCTCGCCAATCAGGGCATGGCGCCGGAAGAGCGCTTGAAGACGTAGGTAAGCTGCGCCAGGCCTTGCGGTAGATTCAGGCGTCATCCCTGTTTCGCCGCCTGGTATGGTAGATGACATAAATTACGAACAGTGCCGCCGCCAGCGAGAACCATGTGATGGCGTAGGTCATATGGTTGTTACGCAGGGTCGCGTGCCATTCGTTCGGGTCCGGCGCGAGGAGAGGACCCAGCTCATCCGACGTCAAGCGCTCGGCCGTGGCATATATATAGTAATCGGTAACGGTCAGCATGCCGGCCGCACGGGCCATTTCCCCGAGGTCGGCATAATACCAGTTGTTCTTTTCGGGTTCGTTTTCAGGTGTCAGCCAGCTTGGCGTTTCAGGGATTCTGACAACACCGGTTACCTGCATCTCCTGATCGCTTTCCAGATGCGCGGGGGGTGAGCTCTGCCAGTCAAATGGAACCCAACCCCGGTTCACGAGCAGGATACCCGCACCATCCGAGCGTACGAGCGGCGTAAAGACATTTATTCCGGGCAACCCCTCACGGACCTGGTTCAGGAGTCGCATTTCCGCCTCGTGAATGTAACGACCGGTTATCGTGACCTTACGGAATACAAGATCCTCGGCCGCAACACGTCTGTCCGTAGGCATGGGGATGGTTGGAGCCGCGGCCCGAATCTGCAATTCCGCGATGAGGCCTGTCTTCCACTGCAGGCGCTCGACCTGCCACCAGCCGAGATATAGCAGCAGCGCCAGCGCGGGAACCGTAATCAGGGTCGGCCATAATGTGGGTCGAAACTGCACGTCCACCTTTGTAGGGTTCTTGGGGCGGTTGCCGAAACCGGATAAACCCGGCCGCGCGTTATGTAAAGGTATTCTTTCCGCCTTCGCCCGCCTTGTGATGGTATTGCAGGGCGATCAGCAGCGCCTTGGCGGGATGCAGCAGGAAGACCGACAGGCCGATGATCACCGGTGTCCAGATCACGAGGTGAAGCCAATGTGGCGGACGGAAAGTCACCTCCACGAAAATCGCCATGGCGATGACGAGGGCGCCCACGATGGACATGACAAAAAAGGCCGGTCCGTCGGCACTGTCCTCGGCGCTGAGATCCAGACCGCAAACCTCGCACCGATCTGTGACTTTCAATAGGGCGCGGAACAGCTTGCCTTTGCCACAACGGGGACAACGGCAGAGAAATCCAGCCCTGAAAGGAGAAACCGGCGCCCGGGGTTCCATCACTGGAACTCCGGCGCGCCGGCCATACGGAACAGGTTCAAGTTCAGCCGCCCCAGATATAGACGCAGGAGAACAGGAACAGCCAGACCACGTCGACGAAATGCCAGTACCAGGCAGCCGCCTCGAAGCCGAAATGATGCTCCGGCTTGAAATGGCCCTTGATGGCGCGGATCAAGCAGACCAGCAGGAAGGTCGTGCCGATGATCACATGGGCGCCGTGGAAGCCCGTGGCCATGAAGAAGGTCGAGGGATAAATACCGTCGGTGAAGCTGAACGGCGCATGGCTGTACTCAATAGCCTGCAGCACGGTGAAGGCCACGCCGAGCAGGACAGTCACAACCAGCCAGTTCACAGTCCACTTCTGATCGCCACGCGTCAGGGCGTGATGCGCCAGGGTGACGGTGCCGCTGGAGGTCACAAGAATGATCGTATTGATCAGGGGCAGCTCATACCACTTGAAGGTTTCGATTCCTTCCGGCGGCCAGACACCGCCCGGCAGGTCGTAGGGCACTTCGCGCGG
>JBFFGY010000011.1:0-15209 GCA_041557215.1 Alphaproteobacteria bacterium | reverse complement strand
GCGAGCGGCCCGGCTGGGCCTGTCCGACCAACTGACCTTCCGGCTCGTCGAGCCCGGCCCCTTCCCCTTCACCGATAATTCCTTTGATGCCGTGTTCAGCAAGGATTCGATGATCCATATCCCCGACAAGGCGGCGCTGTTCACCGAGGTTTTGCGGGTGCTGCGGCCGGGTGGGATATTTCTGGCCTCCGACTGGATGCAGAGCGCCGCCGGACCCAACTCGCCCGAGATGGCGACCTTCATCGAAACTTCCGGTCTCAGTTTCAACCTGGGCATCACCGACGAATTGCCCACTGTCCTGGAGGATGCGGGCTTCACCGACATCCGGGTGGTCGACCGGAACCCTTGGTATCGCGATGAGGCCCGCAACGAGCTCTCCCGCATGCGCGGGGAGTTGCGTGAACCGTTATTGGATATCCTTGGCCGGGAAAAGGCCGACCGCTGGATCGACATGCGCGTGGCGATGATCGCCGCCTTGGATGCCGGCGCCTTCCGCCCGACCCATTTCCGGGCCACGAAACCCGCCTGATGTCGGCACCGGCCTGAGGGGCAGGCAGGATAGAGTCACAGCAATATCCAGGCTCCCAGTCCCAGGAAGCAGAAGAACCCGACCACGTCCGTCACCGTTGTGAGGAACACCGCGGATGCGACCGCGGGATCGGCGCCCCAACGGTCCAGCGCCAGCGGAATCAACGTCCCGGCCAACCCCGCCACCAACAGGTTCAGCACCATTGCGGCGGCCAGCACGCCGCCGATCGTCGGGTTGCCGAACCAGAACCAGCCGATCACGCCCATAACCACGGCGAACAGGATGCCATTGATGAAGCCGACCATGCTTTCCTTGACGACGGTGCGCAGAGCCCGGCTGGCCGTCAGTTCCCTGGTGGCCAGCGCGCGCACGGTCACGGTCAACGTCTGCGTGCCGGCATTTCCGCCCATCGAAGCGACGATCGGCATCAGGATCGCCAGCGCCACCACCTTCTCTATGGCGGCGTCGAACATGGCGATCACGAAGGAGGCCAGGATCGCGGTCGCCAGATTCAATAGCAGCCAGGAAAAGCGGGAACGGGTGGTGGCAACGACGGCGCTGTAATAGTCATCCTCGCCAACGCCGCCCAGGCGCATCATGTCCTCTTCATGTTCTTCCTCGATGACCAGGACCACGTCGTCGACCGTGATGACGCCAACCAGCCGCCCGGATTCGTCGACCACCGGCGCCTCCACCAGCCCGTACTGGCGGAACAGGAACGCCACGTCCTCCTGGTCCATGGTGACCGGGATTGGTCGGAATTCGTCGTCCATGATTTCGGATATCAGCACCGGGCGTTTTGTGCGCAGGATTCGGCTGAGCGGCAGCATGCCCAGCGGCTTGTGCGCAGGATCCACGACGATCAAATCGTAGAAATCGTCCGGCATCTCAGCATCGGAGCGCATATAGTCGATTGTCTCACCGATAGTCCATACCGCGGGCACCGCCACCACCTCGCGCCGCATCAGGCGGCCGGCGCTTTCCTCGGGCCAGGCCAACGCCTCTTCGTACAGCACGCGGTCGCCGGCCGGGACCGCATCCAGCAGTTCCCGTTGCTCGTCCTCGTCCAGGTCCTCGATCAGGTCGACGGCGTCATCGGTTTCCAGTTCCGTAACGACGGCGGCAAGCTGTTCG
Source organism: Alphaproteobacteria bacterium (assembly GCA_041557215.1). Lineage (GTDB taxonomy): Bacteria > Pseudomonadota > Alphaproteobacteria > UBA8366 > JADFVY01 > JADFVY01. The sequence continues at coordinate 13,546 of JBFFGY010000011.1, read as the reverse complement.
GTATCCAGTAGGCCGATAACCTCTTCGCGCACCGTCTCGTCGAGATGGGTGACGACCTCGGCATCCAGTTTGTCGCCGATCGTCTGGATAACGACGGTGCGGGTCGTGGAACCAAGTTGTTCCAGCAGGTCGGCAAGGTCGGCCGCATGCAGGTCCGCGACCAGCGAGGGAATATCCTCGCGCCGTTCATCCTGGGCCGCCAGCCGGATATCGCGAACGAGATCGTCGGTCAGGCCGTAGAAGCCCTCCAACTCGTTATACCTCTCCTCGCCGGTATCCTGGCTGTCGATCTCTGGAAGCTGCTCGGTCATCTGATCCTGCCGGTTTCCTCCTCTTCGGCCTGCGCGTCCACGACCGCCAGTGCCGACATGTTCACGATACCACGGGTGGTGACCGAGGGGGTCAGGATATGTATCGGCTTGGCCATGCCCAGCAGGATCGGCCCCACCGAAAGTCCATCACCGAGTACCTTCAGGAGGTTGTACGAAATATTGGCTGCGTCGAGGGACGGCATGATCAGCAGATTGGCGCTGCCCTCCAACCGGCTCCCAGGATAGAACCGATCGCGGATTTCCTCGACCAGGGCGGAATCGGCATGCATTTCGCCCTCGACCTCCAGGCCGGGATGCTCCTTTTGCAGGATCGAGACCGCCTCCTTCATCATCAGCGCGGAGGTCGATTCCACCGAGCCGAAATTTGAATGCGACAGCAGGGCGATCTTCGGTTCGATCCCGAAGCGACGCACCTCCTCGGCCGCCAGCATGGTCATCTCGGCGATCTCAGCCGCATCCCGTTCGCGATGCACATGGGTATCGGCAATGAAGACGGTGCCTTTTTCGAGGATCAGAACGGTCAGGGCGGCAACCGTGTTGGTTCCCTCGCGCATGCCGACCGTATCGAGCGCGTGACGCAGATGGCGCTGCGGCCGGCCGACCACGCCCGCGATCGCCGCATCGGCCTCGCCGCGACGGACCATCAACCCGGCAATTACCGTGGTACGGGTGCGCGAGACGGTACGCGCATAGTCCGGGGAAACGCCGTTGCGTGCCTGAAGATCGTGATAGAGCTGCCAATATTCGTCATAACGCGGATCGTCCTGCGGATCGCAGAGTTCGAAATGCTCGTCGACCTTCAGGCGCAAGCCCAGCCGATCTATGCGCGATTCCACGACACGCCGCCGGCCGATAAGGATGGGGCGTGCCAGGCCCTCGTCCGAGACCACCTGCACCGCCCGCAGCACGCGCTCTTCCTCGCCTTCGGCATAGACCACGCGCTTCGGATTCTCCCGCGCCGCGGTGAAGACCGATTTCATCAGGAAGCCGGAGCGGAAGACGAATGTCGATAGTTGTTCTCGATAGGCGTCGAAATCCTCGATCGGCCGGGTCGCCGCACCAGACTCCATGGCCGCCTTCGCCACTGCCGGCGCCACCGCCAGGACGAGCCGCGGGTCGAACGGCCGCGGGATCAGATAATCGGGCCCAAAATTCATTTCCTGCCCGCCATAGGCGGTCGCCACCACGTCAGACGCCTCGACACGCGCCAGGTCGGCAAGCGCATGGACGCAGGCGATCTTCATCTGCTCGTTGATTTCCGTCGCGCCGACATCCAGCGCGCCGCGGAATATGAAGGGGAAACAAAGCACATTGTTGACCTGATTCGGAAAATCCGACCGTCCCGTGGCGATGATGGCATCGGGCCGCGCCTTGCGCGCCTCGTCCGGCATGATTTCCGGCACCGGGTTGGCCAGCGCCATAATCAGCGGCTTGTCGGCCATGCGCTTTACCATCTCGGGCTTTAGCACGCCCGGGGCCGACAGGCCGAGAAATACGTCTGCCCCGTCGATCACCTCGCCAAGGGTGCGCTTGTCGGTCTTCTGGGCGTAGCGCGCGCGCCGCGGATCCATATCCTCCTTGCGGCCCTCATAGATCACGCCATGGATATCGGTCGCGAACACGTTTTCGCGCTTGAGCCCCATATCGACCAGCAGGTCCAGGCAGGCGACCGCCGCGGCGCCGGCGCCGGAGGTGACGAGCTTCACCTCTTCAAGCTTCTTGCCCACGATCGAGAGTCCGTTCCAGATCGCCGCCGCGACGATGATGGCGGTGCCGTGCTGGTCGTCATGGAAGACCGGGATATTCATCCGCTGGCGCAGCTTTTCCTCGATCTCGAAACATTCCGGCGCCTTGATGTCTTCCAGGTTGATCGCGCCGAAGGTCGGCTCCAGCGCCGCCACGGTATCGACGAACCGGTCGGGATCGGTCGTATCGACCTCGATATCGAACACGTTTATGCCGGCGAATTTCTTGAACAGGACCGCCTTGCCCTCCATCACCGGCTTGGAGGCCAGCGGGCCGATGCTGCCCAGCCCCAGTACCGCGGTGCCATTGGTGATGACGCCGACCAGGTTTGCGCGGCCGGTCAGGGTCGCGGCTTCCGCCGGCTTGTCCGCGATTTCCATACAGGCCGCCGCCACGCCAGGCGAATAGGCCAGTGCCAGGTCACGCTGGTTGGCCAGCGGTTTGGTCGCAACCACCGCCAGCTTGCCCGGCGGATTCATGCGGTGATAGGCCAGTGCGTCCTTATCCAGGCTCTTGTCGTGCGGCATGCTGCGCTCCCTGTTGACGGGATTCATATAGGTCCGGATAGCGGAAAGGCCCGCGTCATGGCGGGCCTTCCGGAAGATATGGTGCGGTCGAGAAGACTCGAACTTCCACGGGATTTCTCCCACAGCGACCTCAACGCTGCGCGTCTACCAATTCCGCCACGACCGCAAAACTCCTGGCGAGCCCCTATATATGTTGTGCTAACTATAGCGGCTTTCGGATGCCGGGATGTAGCAAATGACCGCCACAATATCAAGGCCGAGCGTGCAAGGAATGACAAGCGAGCCAGAATGGCTGATTTCCGCAGATCCGGTGGCTTATGAAACCGCCATCGCGGAAATGGAATCGCGCATCGCTGCGATTCGCGAAGGGCATGCGCCCGAACTGGTCTGGCTGCTGGAACATCCCCCGCTCTACACGGCCGGCACCAGCGCCAGGCAGGAAGACCTTCTGAATGCCGGCGGCCTGCCCGTTTACGAGACCGGGCGCGGCGGGCAATTCACCTGGCACGGGCCGGGCCAGCGCGTGGCCTATGTCGTGATGGACCTCAAGCAGCGTGGCGGTGACGTGCGCGCCTATGTTCGGAACCTGGAGGAATGGATCATCCGCGCACTGGCCCGCTTCAACGTCAAGGGCGAGCGCCGCGAAGGCCGAGTCGGTATCTGGGTGGACCGCGGCGCCGGGCGCGAGGACAAGATCGCCGCCATCGGCGTGCGAATCACCCGCTGGGTCACCTGGCACGGCATCGCGATAAACGTAGAGCCGGATCTTTCCCACTATGCCGGCATCGTCCCCTGCGGCATCGCCGACGAAAAGCTGGGCGTCACCTCCCTGGTCGATCTCGGCCTGCCGGTCACCATGGAAGACCTGGACAATGCCCTGATGGCGACTTTCGGCGAGGTGTTCTGAAAAGGCATAGGGACCAAGCGACCCCATACTTCGAGACGCTCTTGTCAGGGCTCCTCAGCATGAGGCTCCAGCTTTGGTGTCCTCATGCTGAGGAGGTTGCATAGCAACCGTCTCGAAGTATGAGGTCGCGCCGATCAGGCCATCCCCACCCTTGCACGATCCGTTTGGATGCCCGATTGTTGCCCTGATAACAGGGAGCATTGCAACAAATGACCGACGCAAAAACCGCCGCCGAGATCGCCTATCTTTCCGTTTCCGAATTGACCGCGCGCTATGGGAAAAAATCGCTGTCGCCGAGCGAGGCACTGGCGGCCGTCTTGGCACGCATCGACGCCTATAACGACACCGTCAACGCCTTCCGCTTCGTCGACCGCGAGGGAGCCGAGAAGGCGGCGGCAGAATCGGAGGCGCGCTGGATGGCGGGCAGTCCGTTGGGGCCGTTGGACGGCATTCCGACCGGCGTAAAAGACATCGTCTGGGTCAAGGGCTGGACCACCACATACGGCAGCAGCCTGCTGGCCGAAAAATCGCCATCCGCGGAGGATGCGCCGAGCGTCGCACGGCTGCGCGAGGGCGGGGCCGTTCTGCTGGGCATGACCCAGTCGCCGGAAATCGGCTGGAAGGGCGTCACCGACTCGCTGACCCACGGCATCACCCGCAATCCCTGGAACCTAGACCGCACGCCGGGCGGCAGCAGCGGCGGCGCGGCGGCGGCCCTGGCGCTGGGCATGGGGGCCCTGCATATCGGCACCGACGGCGGCGGTTCGATCCGCATCCCATCGGCCTTCACCGGCCTGTTCGGCATCAAGGCCAGCTTCGGCCGCGTGCCGGCCTATCCGGCCAGCGCCTTTGGCACGGTGGCCCATGTCGGGCCGATGGCGCGTAGCGTGGCGGATGCGGTCTCGATGCTGAACTGCATGGCGCAGCCCGATGAGCGGGACTGGTATTCGCTGCCCTATGACGGCCGCGATTACCATGACGGTCTGGAAGACGGCGTCAGGGGGCTGAAGATCGCCTACAGCCCGGCACTCGGCTATGCGAAGGTTGACCCGGAAATCGCCGCGCTGGTGCGCAAGGCGGTCGAGGAACTGGCCGGGCTGGGCGCGGATGTCGAGGAAGTCGACCCCGGCTTTGACTGCCCGCGCGAGATGTTCCACAAGCTGTGGTTCCCGGCGGCGGCCTTCCGGACCCGGCATCTGACCGACGAACAGCGCAAACAGCTCGATCCCGGCCTGCAGGAGGTTATAGAGCAGTCCCGGGCCTGGGACCTAGCCGATTACCTTCAGGCCAGCCAGGAGCGCGCGGCACTGGGCATGCATATGCGCAAATTCCACGAAAAATACGATCTGCTGCTGACCCCCACCCTGCCCGTCCCGACCTTCCGCGCGGGCGAGGAACTGTCGGACAAGAGCCAGACCCGTTGGACCGACTGGGCGGCCTTCACCTATCCCTTCAACCTGACCCAGCAGCCGGCCGCCACCATCCCCTGCGGCTTCACCGGCGACGGCCTGCCGGCCGGCCTGCAGATCGTCGGGCGCATGCATGACGAGCCGCCCGTGCTGCGCGCGGCCCGGGCCTACGAGACGCTCCATCCGCTGGTCATGCCGAAGGAACCCCGCCATGGCGGATGAGGTCGCCTATCTGTCGGTGCGGGACCTGGTCGCTCGATATCGCGACCGGTCGCTGTCGCCGCGCGAGGTACTGGCCAACTCGTTGGCCCGCATCGACAAGTTCGAAGGGAAGGTCAACGCCTTTGCCTATCTCGATCGGGAAGGCGCCGAGGCGGCCGCCAAGGAATCCGAGGCCCGCTGGATGCGCGGCGAGCCACTGGGCCCGCTGGACGGGGTGCCGGCGACGGTAAAGGACATCATGTATGTCAAAGGCTGGACTACCACCTACGGCAGCCGCGTGCTGGCGCTGAAGGAACCGGCCGACGAGGATTCGCCGCCGGTTGCCCGCATGCGCGAGGCCGGCGCTGTCCTGCTGGGCATGACCAACACGCCGGAAATCGGCTGGAAGGGCCACACCGATTCGCCGGCCCACGGCATCACCCGCAACCCCTGGAACCTGGCCCGCACCCCGGGCGGCAGCAGCGGCGGCGCGGCGGTGGCGGCGGCGCTGGGCATCGCGCCGCTGAACATCGGCACCGACGGCGGCGGTTCGATCCGCATCCCCGCCTCTTTCACCGGCCTGTTCGGGTTCAAGGCCAGCAGCGGCCGCGTGCCCGCCTGGCCGGCCAGCGCCTTCGGCAGCATGGCGCATACCGGGCCGATCACCCGAACGGTGGAGGACGGCGCGCTGATGCTGAACGCACTTGCCCGGCCCGACAGCCGAGACTGGCTGGCCCTGCCCCCGGACGGAACCGACTACGCCGCCGCAATGGAAGGCGGCATCGGGGGCCTGAAGGTCGCCTTTAGCCCCACCCTGGGTTACCTGAAGGTAGACGACGATATCGCCGATCTTGTTCGGCGCGCGGCTGAAGACTTTGTCCAACTTGGCGCGGAAGTGGAGGAAGTTGATCCCGGCGTCCCGGACCCGCGCCGCGCCCGCGAGGTATTGTGGTGGTCCGGCGCCGCATATCGCACAAGGCACCTGACCGCGGAACAACGTGCGCTGATGGATCCGGGCCTGCGCGAGGTGGTGGAGGAGAAGGCCACAGCCCTGACCCTCACCGATTACATGGAGGCGATGCAGGCCCGTGCCGAACTGGGTATCGCCATGCGCCGGTTTCATGATCGCTATGACCTGCTGCTGACCCCGGTCACGCCCTTTGCCGCCTATCTGGCCGACCATGACGGTGTGGACGAGGCAACGAAGCAGCGATGGACCGACCGGCCGGCATTCACCTTCCCCTTCAACATGACCGGCCAGCCAGCGGTCTCTGTTCCCTGCGGCATGACGCCGGACGGCTTGCCGGCCGGCCTGCAGATCGTTGGCCGAATCTACGACGACGTTACGGTCATGCGCGCGGCCGCCGCCTGGGAAGCAACGCATCCCTGGAAAATGCCCGACAAGCCGAGGGATTGACGGAGGCTACAGCCCGACGCGCCCCAGAGCCGCCTTGCCCGGGCGAGAATGCAGGATCCAGCCGAAGACCGGGGCGCCAGCCAACACCAGGGCCAGCGACACCCCTATGACCTGTTTCGGATCCCGGCTCATGCCGAAGAGCCCGAAAGTCATGTCGAGTTGAAAACAGATAAGTATGGTTGCGGTTAATACCGTTACGTAGCAGCAGGCGGCAATCACGCCAGCGACAAACCCTTCGTAACGCGTACCGGTAATAAACCCGGACATGAGTCCGATGGACATAACCGTGATCACGGTTACGATGGCATTCCACAAATAGCTTTCCGCCAGATCACCGGCTGACTCCCGTTCCGCTCCCCACTGGGCATAGACCCAGATCTGACCGGCCACGACAAAAATCGCCGCGAGCACCATCGGCCTGAGGTAAACGGTCCGGACGCTCCCCTTTTCGTCCTTCATCGCAGACCTTCCTGTTTCCCTGACAGGTCGCCGCAATGCACATGCCCTATTCCCCGACACAAAATTACGGCGATGTATTACTGTTACAACGCACGGGGACGAATTTTATTTCCCTCATTAGTGTTAAATACGCACCATTCCGCCATTCATCGCGGTTGGCGCGCCGCATCCGAACCTGGCCTCCGGGGATAAGCAGAATTTCTCAGTTGATGACGCGGCGTCCAAACCGGGGGCGCTTTTCTTCGTCCTTGCCCTTGCTTACCGCAGTCGCCGGGCCATTATCGGCCGTCGGCGCGTTATCCTCCGCCATTTCCAGTTTCAGCCGGTAAACCGGCTCACCAGGGGTCACTCCCTCATCGGCCAGATGGATGCGGAGGCGTTCGGTTTCGCTGACCTTCAGCGCGCCGCCATGTTTCAGCACCGGCCCCCTGGTCAGCACGTACTGGACCGCGCCAAGCAGGCGCTTGACTATGATACCGGGATCCACCCGCGCCGGAACAAACTCGATCTCCCGGCCGATAAAGGCGGCCAGCCCCACAGTTCCCATGGCGACCGTGCGTTGCCCCGGTGACGAACTGGAATCCATGCTTGTCCAGCGGCGGATCCAGGCAGCCTTCGCATATTTCCCAGTCAGAATCATCGGCGCGGCTTCAACGAATCTATCGGCCCTCGTAAACGTATCGGCTTCGCTCCATGTCACGCCGATCGCGGGATAGATCTCCGCCAGGACGGCGCTGACGGCGGTGACGATCCGTGCACAGTTCAGGGCGCCGGTCCAACTATCGTCCAGCGGCTCCACATGGACCACCAGACAGCCCTGGTGCCCCATCAGTTCCGCCTCCGATTCGGGCCAGGCGTCCCCCGCGCGCAGCGCCGGGGCCACCATGTCGGGCCGCGACGGTCCGCTGACGAACATGATCCCCACCTCGTGGCCATCCTGATCAAAGGCGAAACGCTCGCCAAAGGCCGAGATATCGACCTTCCGCCATCCGGAGGCGAGCATTGCATGGAGATCGGGGAACCGCGTCTTCAACGCCTCGCCGAAACGGTCTTCATCGGCCACCGCCACCTGTTTCAGCGGGATGTAAGTCGTGAATTTTCCGAGATTATCGCCCGCCCCGGTCTCGCCCCGGCCCGTTTGCGGTGCGCCATCCCGCCCGGCCGCCGGCGGTTTGCCGCCCTGTTTGCCCTGGAAGGGCGCCGCCATCTCGTCGATTTTCTCCAGCGTCAGTTGAACGACCGGTATGCCCGGCCGCTGCCCCTGTTTCGCAAAACGGATCCGGATCGCCTCTTCATAGCTGACGCCCATCGTGTCGCCATCCTTCAGAACCGGGCCGTTGGTCAGCAGATATTCGATCAGGCCAAGCAAGCGTTGGCCGGTTGTCGCCGGGGAAAGCGCTGTCGGCAGGAATTCGATCTCCCATCCGAAGAACGGCTCCAGCCCCGTCGTCAGGACCGCCGTGGTCGGTTCGCCCCCCTCCGTCGGCGGCCCATCCAGGAACCAGAACTGGAACCAGGCGGCTCCGGAATATTTCCGGGCCAGCACTTGCTCGGTAGCCTGGATGAACGCGCCGGCCTTGGTGACCACCCAGCCCTCGCTCCAGTAGATCCCGATGGTCGGCAGCATGTCGGCGAGCGTGGCGCTGACCACCGAAACATTCTGTGCACTGTCAAGCGCGCCGTTCCAGTCCTTCGTGTTCGCGCCGGCATGCACGATGACATTCGCGCGATGCGCGGCCAGTTGTTGTTCGGCATCGGGCCAGGTCCGCGATGCGCGCGCGGCGACGGTCATTGTGCCGGGCGGCATCGGCTGATCGAGGAACATGATCATCATCATGCGCCCGCCCATGGAAAAGACGATCGGGTCGCCGGCTGCCCGCGATTCGCCTTGCTTCGTCCCGGTTTCGATCCTGGATTGAAGCTGCGGGAATAGCGTACGCATGCGCTCGATCAGCTCTGCTTCGCCGACCGCGGCGGGCTGTTCCAGCGCCAGGAAGGCGGTGAAGGATCCCGGCTCGCATTTGTCGCCGCCGGGGCGCCCCCGAGGCATCTGCTGCATCGGCCGGCGGGGCGCCGCATTCCCGTTGGGGGCGGCATCCGGGACGGGCGCGGCATCGCCGGCAAAGGGCCTGGCCAGAATCTCGGAATCGGCGGCGACGCTATCAGCGCAGCGCTCAACGAAGGTCAGCGACCAGACCGGTATATCCTCGCGCGCGCCTTCCAGCAGAGCTTTTGGAACAATGGCCGCCTCCCCCTCGAAGGGAATCGGTTCGCCGTCCCGCAAGGAATCGCCATGGGCGACAAGCTGGCGGCAGGCCGTATAGGCGCGCTCCATGACTTCCGAATCCGGCGCCCCTACGGCACTGAATTCCATCTCCCGGCCCAGAAGGTCCCGCAGGCCGGTCGTCGATATGAACGGGGCGTTCCGCAGCCTGTTGATCTGGACCATGATATCGAAGGGCAGATCGCCGTCCAGCAGGGTTTCCCGCCGCTGCCGGAAGCGGTCCGGCTCGGTGATCGTGCCGCCGCTTTTCCAATAGACACCCATCGCCGGGGTCAGGTCAGCCAGCGCCGCACAGAGCATCAGCGTCATGCAGGCGGCATCCACCCGCCCTGCAATGGTCGCGCCCGCCGGCGAAAACAGTTCCACCACCGCCTGCGCCCGGTGGCCCGACAGATAGCGGGCCGCATCCGGCCAGTCTCTCGCGGTCCGCACTGCCGCCTCCAGCACGGTGGGCAAGATCGGCGCCGGGATCAGGCTGATTTTCGCCGTGACGTCGCCAGCGCGAAACCAGTAGCTTTCCCGCGGCCCCGCCTCTTCCTCCGGCCGCTCCACATGGTCGAACGTCGGCCCCCGATAGGCGGGAAATCGCGCCACCAGTTGCCCGGCCAGATCTCGCGGGTCGAAGACATTGATATTGGAAAGAGCCAGGATTCCCATGAATTTGCAGGACTCCTGGCGCGGCCCCGAGCCCGCCTGCGCAGCGCCCTGTTGCGCGCTGCCCTGCGGTGTTCCTGCGGGCATTCCTTCCGGCTCCAGTATCATGGCCCAGACCGGCAATCCGGACCGCTGTCCTTCCGGCATGGCCCGCAGCCAGACCTGTTCCGACTGTTTACCTTGATGACGTCGCCGTCCGGCACCTCGCCGCCGCGCACCAGGATATTGCGGCAGGCGATGTCGGTATAAAGGGCGATGTCGCCAAGTTTCCGGTCGACGGGCAGGAAGTCGACTTCGCGCTGGATAAAGGGATACATACCCGTGGTCAGGATTCCGATGGGCGGTGTATTGGTCGTTCCGGTCTTTCGGCCGTACCATGCCTCCTGTCCGCGGATCGGCTGGAAACCGACCCACAGATTGACCGGTATATCGCCGGCCTTCATCTGTTCCGCCCCGGCCTGGAAGTGGCCTATTTCGATGACCGACCCCGATTCGCGCCATAGAACCCCCACCGCCGGCATCAGATCCGCCAGCGCCGCGCTGGCGAATGTCGTGGCCGCGGCCAGCAAGACCGCGTCTTTCCCGGATTCGATTTTCGGCAGGGCGGCGGAAAGCATGGCATGCCCGCCATGTCCCGCCATGATGTCGGCGGCTTCGGGCCAGAATATCGACCGTTCGACGGCATCCTCGACCATCGCATTCAGGATCGGCCGGTCCAGAAAGAGCAGTTCGATGACTAGATTGCCGAAGCCCATATATTGCACGTCATGCCTGCCGCGCACATCCTCGGGCACATCGATGACACGGGGTTCGGGATGGGAGGCAAAGGCCGGAAAACGGTCCTTCATCCGCTCGATAACAGACCGCGCCTCGATACGGCCCGGCTGCTTCAGGGCGACCATCGCCTTAAACGGGCTTTCCATCCCTTCGCCTCTTCCCGGCCGGGCTTTCCCCGACTCCCTCCGGTTACACGCGTAGTTTGTATTTTTGGACGGCGATGCTGAAGATTTGGTTAAGCAAAATCCGGTCGCGGCACATCTTTCTACGAGATAATTGAGACATCCACATCAAGATATGTTTCGGCAGCAGCGTCAGAAGCGATCAGGACACCGTTACCTCGGACAAGGCCTTCGTGTAGCTTGTAAGCGGCTCATATCCGTCTTCCGTAACCACCACGCTGTCACCGACCTGGGCGCGAAAGAAGCCCGGCTCATTGACCGACCCGTCGACCGCCAGCACCATGCCCGGCCGCAGTTCCGTCTTGTCGCCGAACACCAACTGCGGACGCTCCAGAAAACTGTAACCGGTCGCCCGGCCGCAGCGGAAGGGATATTCATAGCCCGCCCTCTGGATTATACCGGCATACGCCGCATGGACGTCCTCTGCAGCGACACCAGGGCGGATTGCGTCCAACGCCGCCCGCTGGCTTTCCAGCGCGACCTCATAGAGTTCCCCGTGACGCGGAAGGCCGACCTCGCCGACCCAGAACATGCGGTCGAAACCCAGCTTGATGCGATGGAAATTGGTCATGCCGCATAAACACAGGAAAACCGGATCGCCGCGCTTCAGCCGCTTGGTCGAGGCCCGGTGGTGCGGCATGGTGGTATCGCTGCCCGATGCCATGGTCTGCAGGAAATGGGCGTTGGGATATTTATAGGGCGCATCGTAATGGGCCTCCAGCAACTCCGCCGCCTTGCGCGTACCAGCGGTCATGGTTGCGATAGCAATCTCGTATTCCGGCACGCCCTCGCCGATCGCCGCATGGCCTGCCGCCATCATCGCCTCGGCGACTTTGCCCGCATGGCGTGCCAGCTCGATTTCCTCCGGTCCCTTGATCATGCGCAATTCGGCGACCAGCGGTTCGACATCGGCGATCCTGTCGGCTGGAACCGCCGCGTCAACGAAGGTTCTCACGACCGGCGGCATGCCGTTGGGCTCGATACCGATCCGCCCGCCCGATTTCAATACCGTACCCAGCGGCCCGCGCCATTCGTCGCCCAGCCCATCCTGCCAGCCGCGGATATCGGCAATCCAGCTCATATGGCCAGCCATCTCAAGCTCCATTGAAGGCGTGATGATGGCGCAGTTGCCCTCAGCCGGTACGGCCAGCACCGTCGGGCGCCCGAAATCCATATAGAGATAGTCGTGATAACCGGAGAAATAGTAAATCGAGTCTTCGTCGGTAATTAGCGCCACATCTATACCCGCCGACGCCAGACGCCGACGCAACGCACCGGTCCTCGCCTCGAAAAACTCATTGCGCATGGCCGAAACTCCCGCAAGCTGTGACGGCATCCTTCAACGACTCGACCGCCTTGGCAAGCCCCGGATCATGGGCTCCCTTTACCCCACTCCATTCTTCCGCTCGTGCCAGATGAAACCCAGCATGTTCATCAGCAGCTGGGCTGCCAGCATGGCGGTGATGCCGGCATGGTCGTAATCGGGGGCGACCTCGACCAGGTCGATGCCGACGAATTCGCCCTGCTTCGACAGGCCCTGCATGATCTCCAGCACCTCGTAGTATGTGAACCCACCATGGCTGGGGGTGCCGGTGCCGGGCGCGATGGAGGGGTCGAACCCGTCGATGTCGATGGTGCAGTAATAGCGCACGCCCTTCGGGATGCGGGCCAATACGCCTTCCGTCCCCAGCCGGCGGACATCGCGCACCGACAATATGTCCGACCCCGCATCGCGCGCATCGTCATAGTCCGAGCGGTTCGACGACGAGACATTGCGGATGCCCATCTGGGTCATGCCGGTGACATGGTCCATTTCCGAGGCCCGGCGCAGCGGGTTGCCATGGCCGTAGCGCACGCCGTGGCGTTCGTCGACAAAATCCAGATGGGCGTCGATATGGATGATATGGACCGGCGGCTCGCCGTCAAAGGCCTTGATGATCGGCGCATGGACCGAATGGTCGCCGCCCAGCACCACCGGGAAGGCGCCGGCGGCCAGCATCTTGCGCACGCCATATTCGATATTGGCTTGGCTTTTCACGGTGTCGGTATGGATGATGTCGGCATCGCCAATATCGACGATCGTCACCTCGCCCTTCGGCAAATAGACCACATCGTCCTCGAAATCATAGGCCCCCGCATGGCCGAAGGAAAACAGCGTGGAGGCCTCGCGGATGCTGCGAGGTCCGAAGCGCGCGCCGGGCCGGTATTGCGTGCCGCAGTCGAACGGCGCCCCCATCACCGCGATATCGGCGTCGATGGCGTCCCAGTCAACCACCGGCGGCGCCTTGGCGAAGGTACTGTGCCCCACGAAGGGCAGGTTCAGCCGACCGCTCTTGTAAGCATCTTCCGCCATTATCCGTCTCCCTGTCGGCCTGCTTCTATTGCGAGGAGATTAGCCGACTAACGGGGCCTGGAACAGCGGTGAAAATAGAACGCCCACGAAACTCGTCATCGCGAGGAGGCGAAGCCGACGCGGCGATCCAGAAACCTGTCGGCATAACTGGATTGCCGCGGCGCTACGCGCCTCGCAATGACGAATGTGGAAGGAACGGGAAATCAGGATTTCGCCTGCAGGGCTGCACGATGGGCGAGACGGATAGTCCGGGCCCCGTGGAAAATCAGGCCAAAGAGCAACACAACCAGGATTAGAT
>JBFFGY010000010.1:0-15601 GCA_041557215.1 Alphaproteobacteria bacterium | reverse complement strand
GGCCAGGGCATGGAAACGACGCTGGCGCAGATCGCTAATTCCGAACTGGGCATCGATATCGACAGGATCAATGTCTTCCACGGCGACACCGGCGCGACGCCCTTTTCCACCGGCACCTATGCCTCGCGCGGCATCGTGATGGCCGGCGGTGCGGTGGCCACATGCTGCCGTGACCTGGTGCCCCGGATGCAGCGCATCGCCGCCCATTTCCTGCAATGCAAGGCGGATGAGGTGCGGGTCGAGGACGGCATGCTGAAGGGCCCGTCTGGCGAGGTCTCCTTCGCCGATATCGGCCGTGCCTGGTATCTGCACCCCGAAACGCTGCCCGAGGATGTGGACGAAAACGGCCTGGAGGTCGTCCGGGGCTACAAGCCCGGCATCGAGACCGGCGTGTTCGGTTATGCGACCCATGCGGCTCTGGTAGCGGTCGACCCGGAACTGGGTTCTGTGGAAATCCTCGACTACGTGATCGCCGAGGATTGCGGCACGCTGATCAACCCCATGGTGGTCGAGGGCCAGTCCTATGGCGGCGCGGCGCAGGGCATCGGCACCGCGCTTTACGAGGAAGTGCCCTACTCGCCGCAGGGCCAGCCGCTGGCCTCCACCCTGGCGGACTATATCCTGCCCGGCCCGACCGAGGTGCCGCGGCTGCGCATCTATCACACCGAGACCCCGTCGCCCTTCACCGCGCACGGCCAGAAAGGCATCGGCGAAGGCGGCGCGATCGCGCCCCATGCCGCCATCGGCAACGCGATCAACGATGCGCTGCGCCCGCTGGGGGCAGAGGTCGGTGAAACCCCTATGACCCCGCACCGCATCCTGGATGCGATTGCGGCGGCCCGCGCGAAGGCGGCGGCGCAATGAAGGCGGCAAGGTTCGACTATGAGGCACCGGCCAGCCTGGACGAGGCGCTGGGCCAGCTGGCGGAAGGCGGCAAGGCGATCGCCGGCAGCCAGTCCATGGGACCGATGATGAATATGCGGCTGGCCACGCCCGACCGCGTGGTCGATCTGCGCCGCCTGCCGGAACTGACGGGCTACAGCCGCGGGGACGGCAAATTGACCATCGGTGCGGCGGTCACCCATGCACAGATCGAAGACGGCGCCCTGCCCGACGTGACACGCGGCATGATACCGTCCGTGGCATCGAACATTGCCTATCGCCCGGTGCGCACTCGGGGCACCATCGGCGGCAGCCTGTGCCATGCCGACCCGGCGGCCGACTGGCCAACCGCGCTGACCGCGCTCGGCGCGAACCTGGTATTGGCCGGCAGGAACGGGCGGCGGCGCGTCGCCATCGACGATTTTCTGCTCGGCGCCTTCGCCACCGCGCTGGCGGACGGCGAGATCCTGGCCGCGGTGGAGGTTCCCGAACTGTCGGAGGGCGTGCGCTGGGGCTACTACAAGTTCTGCCGCAAGACCGGCGAGTTCGCCGAGACGATCTGCGGCATTGTCTATGACCCGGACAAGGATATCCGCCGTGTCGCCATGGGCGCGCTGGGCGGCGCGCCGAAACGGCTGAGTACGCTTGAAGCCAGGCTGGGCGGCGGCATTCCGGGCGAGGAAGAGATCGCCGCCGCCATCGACGCCCTGGGCGTGGCGATGGAACCGGCGCAGCGGATCACGCATATCACAGCGGTCAAACGCGCCATGCAGCAGGCATTCGGTTCATGAAGACAATTACCCTCACGGTCAATGGCGAGACGGTCTCCGCCGCGGTGGAGCCGCGCACCCATCTGGGCGACTTCCTGCGTAACCATCTGCAGCTTACCGGCACCCATCTCGGCTGCGAGCATGGCGTCTGCGGCGCCTGCACGGTGCTGATCGACGGCCAGCCCGCGCGTTCCTGCATCAATTACGCGGTGGCCTGCGACGGGTCGGAGATCACCACGGTGGAGGGCTTCGGCGACGACCCGCTGATGGCCCGCCTGCGCAGGGCCTTCACCGACAATCACGCCCTGCAATGCGGCTTCTGCACGCCGGGCCAGCTCGTCTCGGCGCGCGACCTGCTGATCCGCTTCGAGGAGGCCGACGAGGGTCTGGTCCGCAAGGAAATGAGCGCCAATCTCTGCCGCTGCACCGGCTATATGG
The DNA here is from genome assembly GCA_041557215.1 of Alphaproteobacteria bacterium. Classification (GTDB taxonomy): domain Bacteria; phylum Pseudomonadota; class Alphaproteobacteria; order UBA8366; family JADFVY01; genus JADFVY01. Next base: position 13,511 of record JBFFGY010000010.1, on the reverse strand, counting down.
GCATCGTCAACGCGGTGCTGGAGGTTTTCGCCGACACGGACCCGGCCGTGCTGGAGGCCCGTAAACGGGCGTCACGTACCGCGGCCGTTGCCGAAGCCGAAACCGTGTCGGTGGCGAGCGAGGCCAGCTCCGCTCCAGCTGCAACGGCATCCGCCGCCAGCTTCGCGGAATCGGCGGAAGGCTGGACCGAAATCTCGCAGACCCTGTCGCTGGACCATCCGGCGGCAGCGGTCTGGCAGCGCCTGCAGGATTACGCGCTGGTGGCGGGCTGCCTGCCGGGTGCGACGGCGGACAGCATCGAGGGCGACAATATCGCCGGCCGCTTCCGCGCCGCGCTGGGCCCGATCACCGCCGAGTTTCATGGCACCGCCGCCATCGAGCGGTCGGATGCCGACCGGCGCGGCATCCTGCGCGGGTCGGGCAGCGAAAAGACCGGCGCCACCACCGCCAAGGCCGAACTGACTTACCAGGTTCGCGAGGCCGGCGCGGGCAGCGAAGTCGACCTGTCCATGAAATACCAGATCCAGGGCCGCCTGACGCAGTTCACGCGCTCTGGCATCGTCGTCGATTTCGTCGAACGCCTGACCGGCCAGTTCGCGCAAAACCTCAGCGCCGCCATGTCCGGAGACGGAACCGCCCCCGCCGGCGAGCCGCTAAAGATCGGCGGCCTGTTCTTCGCGGTGCTCTGGGCGCGGATAAAGCGGCTGTTCGGGGGTTAGAAACACCGAGCGACCTCATACTTCGAGACGGGCCTGACGGCCCTCCTCAGCATGAGGCTATGACGCATGTGTCCTCATGCTGAGGAGGCGCGTAGCGCCGTCTCGAAGTATGAGGTCGCGCCGGTATCAAAACTACCACGAAACTTCCCTCTTCCCCCCGAATTCCACCAGGCTGGCGCCGAGGATGAGGGCGGCGCCGGCGGCTTCGCGCCAGCCGAAGGGTTCGTCGATCAGGATGGCGGACGAGACCAGCGCCATCACCACTTCGACCATCAGGAAGATGGCGACCTTGCCGGGGCTGAGATGGTCGGCGCCGAACAGGGTCATGTACATGCCGGGCAGCAGCCAGATCAGCGCGAAGGCGACTAGCCAGATCACGGTCACCGCCAGCCCGCCATGCCCTTCGACGACATTGGCGGCCTCGCGCGAGCCGGGCAGCAGGGTCAGCAGCCAGACCGACGGCGCCAGGATCACAAGGCTGCCCAGAAGCTGCGACAGGGTCGTCCTTTCCATGCCGGGCTTGGCACAGAGCACGAAGGCCAGGGCCCACATCACACCGGCCGCCAGCGCCATGTAGTCGGCCAGGCTGCTGGGCAGCGGCAGGCCGCCGTTGGCGGAAAACACCACCGCCATGCCGCCCAGCCCCAATATCACGCCGAGGATCCGCCGCCCGGTCGCCGCCTCGCCGTTGATCAGCCGCGCCAGGATCACGGTCCAGACCGGCATCAGATAGAACAGCAGCACAATACGGGCCACATTGCCGCGCACCATGCCTTCCCAGTAGAGAGCAACGCCGAAACCCAGCAGGAAGCTGACCCACCAGACCCTGCGGCTGAAGACAAGCGCCGCCCGGTTGCGCAGCAGATGCGGGATCAGCGCAACGATCGTCACCAGCGTGCTGAGCGCGGCCGCCAGGCCGGAATCGAGGCCGCCGCTGCTCATGGCGCGTGCCGGGATCCACATGGTGCCCCAGACGGCGGCCGCGCAGAGCACCGCGACATCCGGCCTGAGCCATCCCCACATCAGGTGAGGCACTTTGCCGTTCCCGGCAGGCGTCATTTGCGTCTTCCTATTCCAGCGAGAAGTCGATGACCTGACGGCCTTCGACCTCGCCGCGTTCCAGCCGGTCCAGCGCCTCGTCCGCCGGCGACAACGGAATCCGTTCTATATCGATCGATAATCCCACAGAGGCACCCAGGTCCAGCAGGTCGCGCAGTTCCTGGCGCGTGCCGACCGAACTGCCGGTCACATTGACCCCGGTATAAATCAGCCATTCCAGGTTCAGGCTTACCGGCTCCGGCACCTGGGCTACCGAGACCACCTTCCCCAGCGGGTTGGCCGCCTTGACGATGTCGTCCCACACGCGCGGGCTGGGCGCGAAATTGATGCAGGCGTCGGTGCCGCCGACATCGCGAATCTTTCCACCCGCGTCATCGCCGGCCAGGAAGGCATGGTCCGCCCCCATGCGGCGGGCAACCTCCAGCTTGGCCGGGTTGGCGTCGATGGCAACGACAGTGGCGCCGGCCGCCTTGGCGATCTGAATGCCGTACTGTCCCAGGCCGCCGATACCGAAGATGGCGCATATCTTCCCCGGCGCCAGGTCCGCCTTCTTCAGCCCGCCATAAGCGGTGACGCCGGCGCATAGCAGCGGCGCCGCATCGGCCGACGAAATAGCATCGGGGATCAGCGCGGTATAGGCTTCCTTGACGATTGCATATTCCGCGAAGCCGCCATTCACATGGAAGCTGTGGCCGCGATGGTCGGCGCAGAAGGATTCCTGTCCGGTCAGGCACTCCCGGCAATGGCCGCAGGTATCGTGCATCCAGGGCAGCCCGACCCGCGCGCCCTCCCCGATCTGGCTGCAGCCCGAACCGCGCTTCACAACGATGCCGACCCCTTCATGGCCCAGGATCAGCGGAAAGGTGGATTCCGGCGGCGCGGTGGAGCCCTTGCGCACATCCAGGTCGGAATGGCAGACGCCGCAGGTTTCCAGCTTTATGAGAAGTTCGCCCGGCCCCGGCTCGGGCACCGGCACCTCGCGGATTTCAAGCGGTTTCCCGTATCCGACGGCGAAAGCCGCGCGCATGGTTTCGGCCATTGCCTGCCCCCATTCAGTCTGCGATATGGATAACGATCTTGCCGGTCGTGCCCCCGGCGTCCAGCCGGGCATGGGCAGCGCGTATGTCGGCGAGATCGAAGCGTTCGGCAATATGGATATCCAGGTTCCGCTTGGCCAGCAGCACCATGCCGTGATCGACGATCCGCGCCTGCGCGTCCAGCCGGTCCTGCAGGCCCAGGATCATCGGCGTCAGCATCATGACATTATGAATGGTCAAGTTCTGCACATAGGCGGTTTCATCCACGTCGTCGGAAGGCGTTCCCATCAGCGTGACGATCCGGCCATAGGGCGCCATCGCCCGGAAGGTGCGCTGCATCGCCTCCGCGCCGACATTGTCCAGTGCCACATCCAGGCCCCGCCCGCGGGTCCAATCCATCGCCTCTTCGACGAAATCGCCGGTCCGGTACAGGATCGGCCGGTCCGCGCCCAGCCCGGAGACAAAATCCGCCTTCTCGTCGCTGCTGACCGTCGTAGCCACCTTCGCGCCAACCAGGGCCGCCAGTTGGATCGCCACATGGCCGGTGCCGCCCGCGCCCGCATGGATCAGCACATGGTCGCCCGCCTGCAGGTTGGCCCGCTCGTACAGCGCCTCCCAGCCCGTGATGGTAACCAGCGGCAGGGCGGCCGCCTTGTCGAAATCCACGCGCTTCGGGATCGGGACAAGCTGGCTTTCCGGCACCACGGCGAATTCGGCATAGGTGCCCGGATGTCCGCCGATGCCGCCATTGCAGAAACAGACCCGGTCGCCGGGCTTGAAGTGCGTAACGCCCGCGCCGACCTCTTCCACCACGCCCGCCCCGTCATGGCCCAGCACCAGCGGCGCATCGCCTGCGACATAGGGGCCGAGCGCGCGGAAAAACCCGTCGGCCGGATTCAGCGCCGCCGCCTTGAGCCGCACCAGCACGTCGCGCTTGCCGCCGGGCCAAGGCAGCGCCACTTCGGCCTGTTCCAGCACCTCCGGCCCGCCTGTACCGTTGCAGACGATCGCCTTGGCCTTGAATGTCATATTTTGGGTTTCCTTTGTTAAACCATGCCCAGTTCGGCGCGCTTGCGCGCGCTCCAGGCCTGTGTGATGCGGTCTGCGATGATGGCGATCACGGCCATGCCGATGCCCGCCACCATGCCGACTCCGAAATCGCCGTCGCCCAGCCCGATATAGACCTGCTGGCCCAGATCCTTGGTGCCAACCAGGGCGGCGATGACCAGCATGGAGATACCGTACATGATGGTCTGGTTCAGTCCCAGCATCAGTTCCGGCAATGCCATCGGCAGCTTTGCCTGCCACAATAGCTGCCATCGGCTGCAGCCCATGGCGGTCGCGGCTTCCACCACGTCGCCCGGCAGTCTGCGCAAAGCGTGCTCGCTGTATCGGATCGCCGGCACGATGGCATAGGCGATGATCGCCAGCAGCGCCGTGAAATCGCCGATCTTGAAGATCATCAGGATCGGGATCAGCGGCACGAATTGCGGCATGGTCTGCAGGGTGTCGTTCAACGGCCGGACGAAGGCGGAAACCCGGTCGTCATGGGCGGCCCAGATGCCGATGGCCGACCCGACCACGAAGGACAGGATCACCGCCATGCCGCAGAGATAGACCGACAGCACCGCCAATTCCCAGATATCCGCCAGCAGCAGGTAGGCCAGCCCGGCGAACACACCCAGCGCCAGCCGCGATCCGCCGGTCGCCCAGGCCAGGCCGACGAAAATCGCAAACAGGGCCGGCCAGGGAATGTTCGGCAGGCCGAAATAATAGACGATCCCAGCCATCAGCACCGCCATCGCCGCCTTCGCGGATGCGGCCCGCGCCGCAAGGAAGGCAAGGCCGAAAACGAGCAGGACATAGATCGCGGCGTGGATGGCGGTGGGGTCGATCCCCCAGGTCGAGGGCCGGACGGTCTTTTCCAGTCCGATGCGCAGCGGCAGCATGACATAGAAGAAGCTGCCGTTCTTGATGGTGGCGATCAGGTTTTTGTATTCGACGACGATATAGAGGATCGCATCGTTCATCGGCTTGGCCGGATACCAGGTCCAGTCCTTTGGATAATCCGTCAGGAAGGGTAAAAACCAGACGAGGACAGCGGTCACGGCAACAACTGCGCCCGCGACGATCAGATGGGCATGCCGCTCCGTGAATGGCCGCTCGCCCGCGTGGAGATCGACGTCATGGGTGGCGAAGCCGCGGCTGACCCGGTCCATCACCATGGCGATCAGGGCGATCACCACGCCGGACAGCAGGCTTTCACCGAAGGTCGCCTTGCGGATGGTCGACAGCACCTCCCAGCCGATATCGGCCGATCCGCCGATGATCGAGGCTATGATCACCATGCTCAGCGCCGCCATGGTGGTCTGGTTGACGCCGAGCAGCAACTGCCGCGAGGCCGTGGGCACGCGGACCTGCCAGAAAAGCTGCCGCTCGCTGGCGCCGGCCATCAGGCCGGATTCGATGGCCTCTTCGGGTACCCGCTCCAGCCCCAGCACCGTGTTTCTCACCATCGGCGGGAAGGCGTAGAGCAGGCTGGCGATCAGCCCGACCACAGTGCCGAAACCGAATAGCAGCAGAATCGGGATCAGATAGGCGAAAACGGGCACGGTCTGGGCCAGATCCAGGGTCGGCATGATAACCCGCCGAGCCTTCTGCGAACGGAAGGCCACGACGCCGACAGCGAACCCTACCGCAATCGACAGGGGCACCGAGATCGCCACCAGCGAGAGCGTGTTCATGCTCTCGTCCCAATAGCCGACGATCAGCATGTAGAACATGCTGGCGGCCGTGAAGAGCGCCAGGCGCCAGCCGTTGGCCTTGTGCGCGACGATGGTGGCCACACCGATGATGATCGGCCAGGGCAGCCCGTGCAGCACCCACTGCATGAAAGTGATCGGCCAGCCCAGCAGCCAGCCGACTGCCTTGAAGAACCAGCCGAACCAGGCAATGAACCAGGTCATGAAGCTGTTGAGCAGTTCGATCAGCGGCAACGTCAGTTCGCTTGGCCATTCTTTAGCCCAACCGGCCAGAGCGGGCGTCTCCCGCACCAGGTAGATACAGATCAGGGTGAACAGAACCACCCCGATCCAGGCCTGAGTTTGCCGGTCGCGCAGCCAGCCCGGCATGTCAGCCGCCCGCGGCCAGCGCCGCGACCACACTATTGGGCGTGATCACGCCGATCACGGCCCCATCCTCGTCCGTCACCGCAACGCCCGCCGCATGGCCCGCCAGAACGGGCAGGATTTCTTCCAGCTTGGACGCGGCTGCAACCGTGGGCCGGTCTCCACCGGCAGCGGCGCTCGCATCCAGCACATCCGTTGCGGTCAACACACGGGCGCGCGGCACCTCGCTGGTGAATTCCGAGACATAGTCGTCGGCCGGATTAAGCACGAGCTCGGTCGGGGTGCCGATCTGCACCACCATGCCGTCGCGCATGATCGCCATGCGGTCGGCGATGCGCAGCGCCTCGAGGAAATCATGGGTGATGAAGACAATCGATTTGTGCAGCATCTGCTGCAGCCGCAGGAACTCGTCCTGCATCTGGCGACGGATCAGCGGGTCCAGCGCCGAGAAGGGCTCATCCAGGAACCAGAGCTCGGGCTCCACCGCAAGGCTGCGGGCAATGCCCACGCGCTGCTGCTGGCCGCCGGAAAGCTCTCGCGGGAAGGCTGCCTCTCGCCCGCTCAGTTCCACGAGGTCGATCACGCGCTGCGCACGCTCGCGCCTTTCCGCCTCGCCCACGCCCTGCAGCTTCAGGGGAAAGGCGACATTGTCGATGACGTTCAGATGCGGCAACAGGCCGAAGCTCTGGAACACCATGCCCATCTTGTGCCGGCGGATGTCGATGAGTTCCTTCTTCGACACCGCCAGCAGGTCGTTGCCGTCCAGCAGGATATGCCCGGCCGTCGGCTCCACCAGCCGCGACAGGCAACGCACCATGGTCGACTTGCCGGAGCCCGACAGTCCCATGATGACGAAGATCTCGCCAACGCCGACATCGAACGAAACGTCGGCCGCCGCGACGATACCGCCGGCGTCCCTGATCGCCTGCGCATGCCCCGCCGTGTCGCTTCCGGCGCCCTCCCCGTCCGGAAAAAACCGTTCGGGATCATCGCCGTAGACTTTCCAGACATTGCGGCAGGAAAGCTTGATTTCCCTGTCCAACTTGCTCGCCATCCCTGTCTTGCAAACAGGAACGGGGGGCGACTGCCGCCGCCCCCCGTTACCGGTTACTTCGTGGCCGCGTCGACCCAGGGCTGCCAGGTCGCCTTGTTGGCCGCGACCCATTCCTTCGCGACTTCCTTGGCGTCACGCCCCTTGTTGTCGACCTCCAGCATCATCCTGTTCTGGTCGGCATTGGTCAGCGTATAGGCCTCGAACAGCTTGTAGGCCGCCGGCCATTTGTCCTTCATGCCCTTCCAGGCAACCTTGTTGACATTGGCCTGGGCGAAGCCGCAGTCATGCACGGCGTTCGGGTTCGGCCCGACCTTCGGGTCCTCGTCGCAACCATCCTCGTATGGCGGCAACTCGATCCAGTTGAATTCCAGCTCCGCAAAGATCCAGTGCGGCGCCCAGAACATCATCAGGATCGGTTCCTTGGCCGCGTAAGCGCTTTTCAACTCGGCGATCATGGCGCCTTCGCTGCCGCCCGGGACCGAGACGAATGGCATCTCGTTGGCCTTGACGAAATCGGTGGTGCGGGTGCCCCAATCGGCCGGATAGGCGATCACGCGGCCATTCGGGAAGGTCTCGGCGTTACCAAAGATCTCCGCGCATTTCTCCAGCGCCTTCCAGTCGGGTAGGCCCGGGCATTTCTCATCCACGTAGGGCGGATAGATCCAGCCCTCGCGGGTCTGCAGGCCAAGCTTGCCGACCAGCACCAGGTCGCCGCTGGCGACAGCCTTGGGATAGATGTCGCCGACATTGTTATCCCAGTTTTCCGGATTGGCCGTCAAATTGCCCGTGGCCAGCGCCGCATACTGCGGCACCGCGCCCGCGGTGACATATTCGACATTGTAGCCCATGTCCTCCAGCAGCGCGCCGTAGATATAGGTCGACAGATGCTGGCCGGTCCATTCATTGACCGCCAGCTTGATCGGATCCTTGGATTCCGGCACGCCCGCCTGGGCAGGCGAAATGGCGGCAAACGCCGTGACAGCCGCGGCAACAGCCAGTGTCTTCTTGATTTTGCTGAACATCAGGTAGCTCCCAGTCTTATTCTTGTTCTGCCCCGGCCAGAGCAGGCCGGACTGCCGGACAATCTAACAGATTGCCCGGCCAATAGAACCCCCATCGAAGCGGCGCGAATTTGACTCTTCGCGCCTCACCCCGGCCAGGGCATGGAGTAGGTCTTGACGTTGGTGAAGCTTTTCATCGCCTCAATGACGCCTTCCTTGTAACCGAGGCCGGAATCCTTGATACCGCCGAAGGGTGACATTTCGATGCGGTAGCCGGGCACCTCCCAGATATTCACCGTGCCGACATTCAGCCCCTCGATATAGGCCGTCATGCGGTCCAGCCGGTTGGTGCAGACGCCGGACGACAGGCCGAAGGCGGTGGAGTTGGAGATCTTCATGGTCTCCGCGTCGTCGTTCGGCACGCGCACGATAGGCACGATGGGACCGAAGGTTTCCTCCATCACCAGCTCGCTTTCATGCGGCACATGGTCGACGACGATGGGCGGCAGCACCGCGCCCTGGCGGCCCGGATCGTACAGCACCTTCGCGCCCTGGTCGGCGGCCATGTAGACGCGTTTCTCGAACAGCTTGGCCGCTTCCTCATGCACCACGGTGCCGAGGTCGGTGTCCGGGTCCATCGGGTCGCCGAACTTGATCTTTTTCGCCTTCTCCAGGATCAACTCGACGAAGCGGTCGGCCACGGCCTCCTGCGTCAGGATGCGTTTCACCGCCGTGCAGCGCTGGCCGGAATTCTTGGTGGCCCCGGCAAGCGCGATTTCCGCCGCCTTGTTCAGATCCTCGTCCGACAGGTCGTCGCAGATGATCAGCGGGTCGTTGCCGCCGAGTTCCAGCACCGTGCGCCTATAGCCGGCCTTGCTCGCGATCATCTTGCCCACCGGCACGCCGCCGGTGAAGGTGATCAGGTCGATATGTTCGTTGCGGATCATCTCCTCGCCGATATCCTGAGGCCAGCCGGTGACCACCGAATACATCTCCGGCGGAAGGCCGGCCTCATACAGCACGTCGGCGAGCCACAGCGCCGTCATCGGCGTCAGTTCGGTCGGCTTGCAGACCATGCAGTTGTTGGTGGCGATCGACGGCGCGATCTTGTGCGCCACCATGTTGAGCGGATGGTTGAAGGGCGTGATCGCTGAAATCGCGGTCAGCGGTTCCCGCTTCGTATAGATCTTGCGCGACTTGCCGTGGGGCGTCAGGTCACAGGAGAAGATCTCGCCATCGTCGAGGATGCAGAGCTGCGAGGTGAGCGTGAACACGTCAAACGCACGGCCGACCTCATAGAGCGAATCCTTCTTGGAAATGCCCAGTTCCAGCGTGATGAGATCCGACAGATCGTCCCTGCGGGCGACCAGCAGCTCGGCGGTCTTCTGCAGAATCTGCTGGCGCTCGTAGCGGGTCAGTTTCGGCTTGTAGTTGGCCGCGATCTCGAAGGCTTCGCGGGCATGTTCCGCCCCCCCGGCCGGCACATGGCCAATGACCTCGTTCGTGTAGGGATAGCGGACCTCGATAACGCCGTCGGCCTCCACCTTGCGGCCGGCAATGCGCATCGGCTCAAAGCGGGGGGAAGCGGTGTAATCCTCGGCTACGGACATTGGGAAATCCTCATTCGGCGGCGGCCACGGCCGCCTCTACGTGATTCAGGGCAAGGTCGAAGGCGTCGAAATTACGGAGCCGGCGCGACGCGTCCAGCCCGTCGACCGTGCGGTTGAATGTCAGGGGTACCCGCTGCTCCGATATGCCGCCATGGGAGCGCAGCGGCACCTCGAGCCCGGACAGGTCATGCTCGGACTCCTTCGTGCCCAGCACGACGCCCTTTGCCGAAACCACCACCAGGTCTCCCATGCGATCTTCCGGCAGTTCGAAATCGGCGCAGGCTTTCGCTTTTGGCTCCACGTAATCCACGCCGTCGAGCGCGCGCAATCTGTCGGCCACCGCCGCATCATCGGGCAGATAGATCGTGGCGAAGGAACCCAGCGCACCATGATGCACCACATAGGGGTCGGTGATCGGCAGGATGACGCGCGCCGCGCCAGCGCCCAGCCATTCGTCCAGATGGTCCTGCAGATAGATCACGCTGGGCGAACCGTTCGCTCCATGCTTGGCGTTCATGCCGTGATCGGCAGTCAGCGCGATCACCGCACCCATCGCGTCCAGCTGCGCCAGGTAGCCGTCCATCATCGCATAGAAGGCGTTGGCGCCCTCCGATCCCGGTGCATGCTTGTGCTGGATGTAATCGGTGGTGGACAGATACATGATGTCCGGCCGGCGGCTCTCCATCAGCTTCACGCCGGCGGCGAAGACGAATTCCGACAGGCCCGCCGAATAGACGTCTGGCACCTTCATGCCGACCATCTCGTTGACGCCCTCGATGCCATTTTCGGCCAGGGTCGCCTTGTCCGACTTCTCCGACGAGAAACAGACCGCGCCGCCCTCGCCATAGGTCAGTCCGTGGCCCAGCAGGCCGCGCAGCTTGTCCTTGGCGGTGACGATGGCAATCTTCGCGCCCTCTTTCTGGAAGGCCTGGAAGAGCGTCGGCGCGCGCAGGAAGTTCGCGTCGTTCATCATCACTTCCTTGCCCGTATCGGGATCCAGGAAGTAGTTGCCGGAAATCCCGTGCACCGAGGGCGGCCGCCCGGTGACGATCGACAGATTGTTGGGGTTGGTGAAGCTTGGCACCACGCAGTCGCAGCGCAGATCGCTGCATTGCGCGGTAATGCGGGCCAGGAACGGTGCGACGCCGGCCTTGACCGCCTCCTCGATATAATCCGGCTCCGACCCGTCGATGCAGACCACGACGGTCGGCGCTTTCGGCCAGCGGTAGGAGCGGCCGTTGACTTCGATGCTCTTCATATTCCCTCACTCACTCGGCGGCGCTGGCGGCTGGGCCGCATTGGGTCACGCCCATCTCACCCAGCACCTCGGCGATCACGGCCAGTGCGCCCTCGATATCCCGCTTGACCATCTGGCCGATGCAGCCGATGCGGAAGGTCGGCGCGACCGTCAGCTTGCCCGGATAGATTACATAGCCGCGCTCGGCCAGCTTGTCATAAAAGGCGGCAAAATCGAATTTCGGGTCGGCCGGCATGTGGAAGGTGACGATGATCGGCGCCTGCAGATTATCGGGCAGCAGGGTCTCGAACCCCATCCCGCGCATGCCGTCCACCAGCGTCTTGCAGTTCTCCGAATAGCGGGCGTTGCGCGCCGGCACGCCGCCTTCTTGCCCGAATTCCGATACCGCCTGGTCGAAAGCGGCCAGTGCATGGGTCGGCGGGGTGAAGCGCCACTGGCCATTGCCCTCCATCGCGCGCCACTGGTCGTAGAGGTCCAGCGCCAGCGAATGGGCGTTGCCCTCGCATGCCTCCAGCGCGGCGCGGCGGATGATCGCGTAGCCCATGCCCGGTACGCCCTCGAAACATTTGTTCGACGAGGCGACAATGGCGTCGCAGGCGACCTCCCCCACTTCCAGGGGAATCGCCCCGAAGGCGCTCATCGCGTCGATGATCAGGCGGCGGTCATGCTTCGCGACGATATCGGCGATTTCCCTGATCGGGTTCAGGATCCCGCTGGTCGTCTCGCAATGGACCGCGGCGACATGGGTGATGCCGCTATCCTCGGCCAGCAGGCTCTCCAGCGAGGCCAGGTCCGGCACGCGGTCCTCGGCGCTGGTCAGCGCGGTCGCCGACCGGCCCATATATTTCGCGATCTTCATCATGCGCTCGCCATAGGCGCCGTTGACCAGCACCAGCAACCGCCCGTCGCGCGGCAGCAGCGTGCCCAGCGTCGCCTCCACCGCAAAGGTGCCCGAGCCCTGAACCGGCACGCAGACATAGTCGCCTTCGCCGCCGGCGATCTTCACGAGCTGGTCGCGGATGCGGGCGTTGAGCGCAATGAACTGCTTGTCGCGGCTGCCCCAGTCGCGCAGCATCGCCTGCTTGACCGACAGCGAGGTGGTCAGCGGGCCGGGGGTCAGCAGGAATTCATCATTGCCCGTGCGGGCGGCGCTGTTTCGCGCGTGGGGGGCATTCATCGGGTCGGTCCTCCGCAAGGAATCCTATGGAACGCGCGGATCATGCCGGAAAGCTATTTATATGAAAAATCAATTCGATTAATATACTCCATACTCTATGCATATGGATTGGCCATGAACCACGCCCAACTGAAAGCCTTCCACGCCGTCGCCCGCGAGGGCGGATTCAGCGCCGCCGCCCGGGCCGAGGGGCTCAGCCAGCCGAACCTGACCGTTCAGGTCCGGGCTCTGGAGAAGTCCTATCAGGTGCCGCTGTTCCACCGCCGAGGCCGCAATGTTTCGCTGACTCATGCCGGCGAGGAGCTCTACTCCATCGCCCAGCGCTATTTCTCCATCGAGCGGGAGGCCCGCGAATTCCTGCTGGCCGAGGGCGGCCTCTCGCGCGGCCGCATCTCCATCGCCGCCGACGGCCCCTTCCACCTGATGCCCCTGATCCGCGGCATCCGGGACGAATTGCCGGGGCTGGAGATCGTCGTCTCGGTCGGCAATTCGGCGGAAGTTCTCGACTCGCTGCTGAATTACGAGGCGGAATTCGGCTTGCTCAGCGAATACCGCATGGACGACCGCCTCGCCGTGCTCTCGGCGATGCGCCATCCCATCGTGCTGATGATCCCCGCCGGCCATCCCTGGGCCGGACGCCCAAGCGTCTCCATAACCGAACTGCAGGACATGCCGATGGTGCTCCGCGAGAAGGGTTCTTCGACGCGCCGCACATTCGAAACCGCATTATCCGCCGCCGGGATAAGCCCGAAGGTGGTGCTGGAGATCGGCAGCCGCGAAGCCGTGCGCGAAGCCGTCGCCACCGGGCTGGGCCTGGGCGTCGTGCAGGAACCCGAACTCGGCGAGGATGCCCGCATCGCCCACGCCACAATCGAGGACGCCGATTTGCAGGCAACCGAACTTATCGTCTGCCTGGAGGAACGAAGGACCAGCCCGGTAATGCGCAGACTGGCGAAACTGATTGGGGATGCGGGGCGATAGGGATTGTCGGGCAGCCTCTTTGAGGCAGGTCATTGCGAAGCCTTCGCAACATCGTCTAGGGTTGGGGCTACCATTATTCCGATCCCCCGCACGACGGAGAGATATTCATGTTCGACAAGATTCTGGTGCCCGTGGACGGGTCCGACCATGCCGGCAAGGCGGTCCGGATCGCCGGTGACCTGGCGGCGAAATACGATTCCGAGCTGATCCTGCTGCATGTACTGCTGCGCGGCCATCTGGACGAAGGGCTGAAGCATTACGCAGAGATCGAGGGTATCGGCGTCGGAACCGGCCGGTCTTTGTCCAAAGCGGTGGCCAGCATTCCCGAGGGGCGGTTCCCGGTTTCAATGTTGCCGGGAAATGGCGTCGAGACGGAAGAGCAAATACTGAACGCCGCCGCCGAGCTGATCCTGCGCGCCGCCGCGTCCTCGGCAAAAGAGCAGGGCGCGAAGAATACGCGCTCGATCACCGAGGACGGCGATGCGGC
>JBFFGY010000009.1:0-15965 GCA_041557215.1 Alphaproteobacteria bacterium | reverse complement strand
GGAGGGGCTTGAGCCCGTGCGCCGGCGCCCCGGCATGTATATCGGCGGCACCGACGAGCGCGCGCTGCACCATCTCGTCGCCGAGGTGATCGACAACTCGATGGACGAGGCCGTGGCCGGCCATGCCAACCGGATCGAGATGGAACTGCACGAGGACGGCTCGATCACCATCCAGGACAATGGCCGCGGCATTCCGGTCGATCCGCATCCGAAATTCCCGAAGAAGTCGGCGCTGGAGGTGATCCTCACCACGCTGCATTCCGGCGGCAAGTTTTCCGACAAGGTCTATGCCACCTCGGGCGGCCTGCACGGCGTCGGCCTGTCGGTGGTCAACGCGCTGTGCGATCAATTGACGATCGAGGTAGCGCGCGACAGGAAACTGTTCCGCCAGGAATACCGGCGCGGCGAACCGCAGGGCCCGCTGGCAGATGCCGGCGCCGTCAGCAACCGGCGCGGCACCACCGTGCGCTTCCATCCCGACCCCGAGATTTTTGGAGAGAGTGCGGCATTCTCGGCCGGCCGGCTTTACCGCATGGCCCGTTCCAAGGCCTATCTCTATCGCGGGGTCGAAATCCGCTGGAAATGCGATCCGTCCCTGCTGCCGAACGACGAAGAGATTCCCGCCACTGCCTCGCTGCATTTCCCGGGCGGCCTGGCGGACTATCTGCAGGCCACCATTGCCGCGCGCCAGACCGTGACGCCCGGCCCGTTCTTCGGCCAGATTTCCGCATCGGACGGCGTCAGCAAGGTCGAATGGGCACTCACCTGGCCTGAAGACGGTGACGGCTTTATCCGGACATACTGCAACACCGTGCCGACGCCGCAGGGTGGCAGCCACGAGGCCGGCCTGCGCATGGGGCTGGTGCGCGGGCTGAAAACCTTCGGCGAGATGGCCGGCAACAAAAAGGCGGCGCAGATTCTTGCCGAGGATGTGGTCAGCGGCGCCTGCGCCATGCTGTCGATCTTCATCCGCGACCCGCAATTCCAGGGCCAGACCAAGGAAAAACTGGCCTCGCCCGAGGCGAGCCGCCTGGTGGAACAGGCGATGAAGGACCGCTTCGAACTCTGGCTGGCTGAGGATCCGGCCTCTGCCAACCTGCTGCTCGAGCGGATCATCGAGCGCGCCGAGGAACGCATCCGCCGGCGCAGCGCCAAGGATCTGTCGCGCAAGACAGCCACCCGCCGCCTGCGCCTGCCCGGGAAGCTGGCCGATTGCAGCCGCGCCGGCCAGGAGGGCACGGAACTCTTCATCGTCGAGGGCGATTCGGCGGGCGGCTCGGCCAAGCAGGCGCGCGACCGCGAAACCCAGGCGATCCTGCCCCTGCGCGGCAAGATCCTGAACGTCGCCAGCGCCACCACGGACAAGCTGGCCGCCAACCAGGAACTGACGGACCTGGTGCAGGCGCTTGGTTGCGGCACGCGCGGCGATTACGACGATACCAAGCTGCGCTACGATAAAATCATCATCATGACCGACGCGGACGTCGACGGTGCCCATATCTCGGCCCTGCTGATGACTTTCTTCTATCGCGAGATGCCGAGCCTCATCGAGAACTGCCACCTCTATCTGGCACTGCCGCCGCTCTACAAGCTGAGCCAGGGCAACAAATCGGTCTATGCCCGTGACGACGCCCACAAGGACGAGCTGATCGAGAAGGAACTGACCGGCAAGGCCAAGATCGAGGTCAGCCGCTTCAAGGGCCTGGGGGAAATGAATCCCCAGCAGCTTCGCGACACCACCATGACGCCGGGCAAACGCCTGATATTGCGCGTCGACATCCCGGATGCCCGCAGCCCCGAGGAGGCCGACGACGCACGCCAGACCAAGCAACTGGTAGAAAGCCTGATGGGCCGAAAACCCGAACTGCGCATGGCCTTCATCCAGGAACATGCCAAGTTCGTCGAGGACCTGGACGTCTAGCCCCCTTCCCCGTCAGACGATCAGCTTGTCGATATCCTCGACCGGGCCGAGGTCAATATCGTAGGGCCAACCGGCGATTCCGCCGGCGACCGACAACGCCTCCAGCCCCCGCTCCTTCAGCAGGAAGGCCGCGACCCGGCTGCGCTGGCCGTTACGGCAATATAAAAGATAGCTGGGCCCGGGCTCCAGCCGATGGCTGAGATTCCGGATCTGGTCCAGCGGCAGGGCCCTGGCGCCCGGAATCCGGCTTTCGCGGATTTCCAGATCGTACCGGCAATCCAGCAGAACCGCCGAACCCGATTCGACCATCTGCCGCGCTTCCTCCGCCCCTATTTCCCGCGCCATCGGCTCTTTAAGCAGGCGGTCGAAATTGGTTTTCGACAACTTTTGCAAACGCCCCGGCGTGGCCATCCTGACCGTGGCATTCCGGTATCCGCCCTGCAGCAGCGCCTCCTCGCCGAAGGTATCGCCCGGCCCCAGCACCGCCAGTTTCGACGATTGGCTGGTAAAGGCGTCCTCGCGCCAGACTTCGGCATCCCCCTCTTCGATCAGGAAATATTCCTCGCCAGGATCGCCCTGGCGCACGACTGGCTCGCCGGCCTCGATCTCCACTGGCACCATAGCCTCCAGGACGCGCTGCAACTGCTCCGGGGCCAGTTCACGCATGATGCCGCTGCGGCCCAGCCCTTCCTGCACGCTGTCGCTGGCGGCCGACGCGCCACGGCCGGCGATCTCGTCAATCGCCGCTGCATCGAGTGTCACGAATCGAACCTCGCTCATGGCGCGAAGCTGCAGGCCGCGCGGGCTGGCGGTGATGACGGAGGGTACACCAGCGGACGCCTCAACCAGACGGATGCTGTTCTTCTGCACACCGTCCATTGTGGTCCAACTCCGCTCCACCTCCACCGCGCCATCCAGCAGCAGGACATGATTGTCCGCAGTTTCGCAGCGAGAAAGGATAGGCTCGCCCGCCGAGGCCTCGCACAGGCCGGCCTGTTCAAGCAGGGTCTGCAGCCCCGCGGTCGGAAAGGGGCTGAACATCCGGATTTTGCGCAACTCGGCCGCCAGCCCGCCCATGTCGGCATCGGCCCGCACAGTCGGCCTGGAGAGTGCGGATGGCCGGTGCGGGCTCAATAATTCCTTGGCCGGATGGTCTCGGTCGCGATGAATGATCCCGTCGTCGCCCAGTACGCCCAACGCCCCGGCGCGGTCCAGCGCATCCAGCTCATCCTTGCGGCTGACATATACATAGACATCGTCGCCATTGCCCTGGCGGCGCTTCGCCTCCTCGGCGATCAGCTGCGCCCCGGGCACGTCCAGATAGGTCAGATGATCCGTCCTGATCAGGAATATCCCCGGTTCACCCGCGCGCCCGGCGCCGGCCAGCGCCCGTTCGATATACTGTACGGCCCCGAAAAACAGGTTGCCGTCCAGCGTGACAGTGCTGACCAGTCGTCCATCGCGCGAGTAATGTTCCGAAAGCCGCAGATTCGGTTTCGAAGCCCGCCACAGGTAATTCACCAGCGATACCATAATTCCTGTGAGGATCGCCTCGTTCAGCCCCACGGCCAGCGCCACCATCAGGGTCGCCAGCCATGCAATCAGTTCCGCGCCGGACCGCATGAATGTACGCACGGCCTTGAAATCCATCAGGCCGATACCGACGACGAACAGCGTGCCGCCGATCGCCGCTGCCGGGATCAGCGCCACGGCATCCGCCGCCAGAAGCAGCAGCACCAGCAGCAGGATCGAGGAAAACACCGCTGCCAGCGGCGTGCGCGCACCGGTCTGGAAATTGACCGCCGTGCGGTTGAACGACCCTGATCCTGCAAAGGCGGATACGAACGCTGCCGATACATTCATCAGCCCCTGGCCGACGATCTCCTGGTTGGTGTCGATCAACTGGCCCGATTTCTTGGCCGTCGAGCGGCTCATCACCACGGTCTGGGCCATGCCCAGCAGCACGATCGATAAGGCGCCCGGCGCCATCGCCACCAGCTGCGGCATGTCTCCCTCGAATTCCTGCCAGGGAACGACCAGCGCGATCACCTCGAGGTCAAAGGAACCAATCCGCGCCACCACGAATTGTTCGGGCCCAAGAACTGCCCCAAGCAGGATGGCGATGCCCCAGCCCGCACCGACGGCGACAAGCAGCGAGTATTTGGGAACCAGCCGTTTCGCCCCGAAACCGGCGGCAATCGCGACCGCACCGACCAGGGCGCTATAGGGATTGGCCTCCGGCAGGCGGTGCACCAAATCCACCCCCTGCATCAGGATGCTTTGCCCGCCGCTCGACGAAATTTCGGTAAGGGACCGCCCCGCGGCCACGATCAGGACAATGGCGATCGCCATGATGACGGCCGCCACGACAGTATTGGATATGAAATCCAGGACGGCGCCCAGCCGGAACATGCCCAGTGCGAACTGCACCAAGCCTGCCATCAGGGTCAGCATATAGACGAGCGGAGTATAGTCGTTGCTTCCGGCAACGGCCAGCGGGGCGACGGTCGCGCCCACGATCACCGCAATACCCGCGTTCGGCCCCGATACGGTATGCCATGACGACCCCCAAATCGCGGCCACGATGACCGGGATGATGCTGACATATATGCCGCGGATGGGCGGCATGCCGGCCAGCGAGGCGAAGGCCAGCCCCTGCGGCAGCACGACGATGGCGCCGATCAGACCGGCCTCCAGATCGGCGCGCAGCGTAGCCTTGCCGACCTTCGGCGCCCACGCCAGAAACGGCGCCAGCATTTTGATGGTCTCTAACCCGGTCAGCCCCCTGCCCTCGCCACCAGATGTCTCTCGCTATCCGTTCCCCTTATTTCGGGCCGCATTTCCTGCGGCATCGGGGACAGTTGTATTACCCCCAAGATTGTCGCGCCTTATTTACCTTTCATCAAGGTAAATCAAACCGGTGCATTTATTGCAGAAGAACTGGAAAGATTGCTTTTGCTTGATTCACATCATCGCGCAAGGCGATGTGAGGGCGCATGGTAGGCAGACCTCCCCCATGCTCCCGGGGCCGAAAATGCGACGCTACATGCCTGTGTTGGCCTTCGCTCTTCTCGCCGCCTCTTGCGGCGGGGCGACCGTTGTAACTTTTCAACAGGAAATCAGCCCCTCATACCGCGCAGGCGAGTTCGGTTATGCCGGTGCGCGCGGCGCGATCCGGGTAATCGTGGCCGGTGACCGGTTGGACATTCCAGCAGAAAGACTGGAGACAATGGTCACCGACGCCATGACGGGACGCCATTGGGGCCCGCGCACGAATTTTACGACGCAGGATCATCCCGGCATCCGGCCCAGCTATCGCGTGGTGATGATGTTCAATCCGGCGCCGACTATGATCGGCATGCGGCTTTGCCGGGAAGATCCCACCACCCTTCCCGTCGAGAGGCCTGGTTCGGGCATCGTACTGTTCGGAGCCTTCTGCCGCGGCGGCGAAAGCATGAATGAGATCAAGGGCCGCATTACAGGCGTCTCTGGCCCCGACAATCCCGCCTTCGCCGAACTAGTAGGCCAGGTAACCCATGGGCTGTTTCCGCCCGAGCGGCGCCCGGAGGACGATAATAACGCACCGCCATGGCTACAGAACGACTGACCGAGGTACAGGATGATACTATTACGCATCGGAATCGTATTGACCGCGGTTCTCGGTGTTGCCGCCTGCACCAGTGACGTGCGCCTGACCCAGCAGGAGATCAGCCCATCCTACCGGCCCGGCGAATTCGCCTATGCCGGCGCCGACCGGGATATGAGGGTGATCGTCGTCGGCAACCCGTTCGGCGGCGAGCAGGAGCGTTCGAATGGGCCGTCAACAATAAAATGCAGGGAAATCACTGGGGTCCCCGCACGAATTTCACCGTGACGCCGGACGCGTCGGCGCGAACCAGTTATCGGGTCGCCATGCTGTTCGACCCGCCGGCCGACCTGTCGCCGGCCCGGCTTTGCCGGGACGATCCGTTGACCCTGCCGAGCGTCACTGACACCGACACGACCACCCTCTTCGCCGCGTTCTGCCGCGAGCGACGGTCGCTCACCGAAATCAAGGGCAGTGTGCCCAGGCCGTCCGGCCCGGAAGACCCGGTCTTCGGGGATCTCATTGCCGAGATAACCAACGGCCTGTTCCCGCCCGATCGGCGTTACGACCATGACCATGGCGGCTGCAGGCTCTGGCTCAATTGCGATTAGGAGTGTTATTGAAGAGCACCCCTTTACCACCACAGCCGTCGGCACCATATGCCGTGGATAGCGGACAGCCTGCCTAAGCGAGGCGGCGCGGCAATCGGTAGCGCGCAGAATCATTGACAGAAGCGCGGTTCGGCCTATAGTCCGCCCCACAACAAGCCGACAGTAATATAGGTCGCCGGAGGGTCCGGCGAGAAACAGTAGGAAATATGACCTTTACCGAACTGGGCCTGAGCGAGAGCGTATTGAAAGCGGTCTCCGAGGCGGGTTACGAGACACCGACTCCCATCCAGAAACAGGCTATTCCCCAGATCCTCATGGGCCGGGATGTGCTGGGTTGCGCGCAAACAGGCACCGGCAAGACCGCATCCTTTACCCTGCCGATGATCGATATCCTGGGCCAGGGCCGCGCCAAGGCGCGCATGCCGCGTTCGCTGATCCTTGAGCCGACCCGCGAACTGGCCGCCCAGGTCGAGGAGAATTTCGAGACTTACGGCAAACATACCAAGCTGACCACTGCGCTGCTGATCGGCGGCGTTTCGTTTACCGATCAGTTCAAGAAGCTGGACCGCGGCGCGGATGTTCTGATCGCCACCCCGGGCCGACTGCTCGACCATGTGGAGCGCGGCAAGGTGCTGATGAACGACGTCAGTTTCCTGGTCATCGACGAGGCCGACCGCATGCTGGATATGGGTTTCATTCCGGATGTGGAACGGATCGTCTCCTACATCACCAAGAAGCACCAGACGCTGCTGTTCTCGGCCACCATGCCAAAGGAAATCAGGCGGCTTGCCGACCGTTTCCTGAAGGAACCGAAGGAAATAACTGTGGCGGCGCCGTCGTCGGTGGCCGATACGGTCGAACAGGCGCTGCTGATCGTCCAGCAACGCGACAAGCGGGCGGCATTGCGCGCATTGCTGCGCTCGCAGGACGTCCAGAATGGGCTGATCTTCTGTAATCGGAAGCGCGACGTGGGGGTCGTGCACCGCTCGCTGGTCCGCCACGGTTTCGATGCCGGCGCGCTGCATGGCGATATGGACCAGTTCCAGCGCACCGAGACGCTGGACAAATTCAAGGCCAACGAAATCCAGCTTCTGGTTTGCTCCGACGTCGCGGCCCGCGGGCTCGATATCTCGGCGGTCAGCCATGTGTTCAATTTCGATGTGCCGACCCATGCCGAGGATTATGTCCACCGCATCGGCCGGACCGGCCGCGCCGGGCGAAGCGGCAAGGCCTACACCCTGGCCGCGCCTGAAGACAGCAAATATATCGCCGGCATAGAAAAGCTGGCGGGCAAGGACCTACCGCGCGTCGAGATCGAGGAATTTGCCGGCGCCGCATTGAAGGAAGAAGCGGCAAAAAGCCGTAGGGGCAAGAAATCCGAAAAGGCACCCGACGAAAAGACAGAAAAGAAAGCCCGCAAACCGGACGAAAAGCCCGCGCGCAAAGACAAGCAGGGTAAACGCGGCGATCGCCGGAATCGCGATGGCATAGGCGACGTTCCGGACTATGGCGACGTTCCATTTGGCGAAACAGATCTCGTCCCCGCTTTTCTGAAACGCTCGGCTACGCTATAGCAGTATCAGCGTACCATCAGCCGACAAGGGAGAACGGGATCCCATGCAGACCCTTTTCATCCAGGTAAAATGCGATCTCGGACGCGCCTATGAAGTGGCCGACGCTGCCGTGCTGAATATCGAAGAGGTGTCGGAAGTCCATTCAATTTCCGGAAATTACGACCTGTTGATGAAATGCTACCTGCCTGCGGGCGCCGATGTCGGCCACTTCGTCACCGAAAAGGTCCAGCGACTGGACGGGGTCAAGGACACCTATACCATCGTTGCCTACAAGGCGTTCGGCTGACAGGCGACGGGACGGCCGCTCCGCACGCCGGCCCCTCAGCCCACCATCGCACCATCCAGATCCGCCTGCACGGGAAGATCAAGGGTAAATACCGTCCCGGCACCCGGCTGGCTGTCAATGCTGATTTTTCCGTTCAACAATTCCGAATAGCGACGCGTTATGGCGAGCCCCAGGCCGGTGCCACCGAACCGTCGGGTTGTCGAGCTGTCGGCCTGTGTGAAAGCTTCGAACAGGGTGTCGAATTTATCCGGTGCAATACCGATCCCTGTGTCTTCAACCCGTATCCTGATCCAGCTCCGGCCATCGCCTGTTTCCAGGCCGGCATAAAAGCCTATTTCGCCGTCGCTGGTGAATTTTGCGGCATTCGATAGCAGGTCGATAAAGATCTGCCTCAGCTTGACCGGATCCGATACGATCTCGCCGATAGAAGGATCGCACTCAACCTGCAGCCGATTGCCGTTCTGCCGCGCCAGGGGTTCGATTGCGTAACGCACGTCTTCCATCAATGAAGCAAGTTTCAAGGGCACCAGATCGACTTCCATCTTCCCTGCCTCGACCTTGGAAAGATCGAGAATGCCGGTAATGATATCGAGAAGATGCCGGCCGGCAGCCTTGATCCGCTGCAGGTCGAGGGCATATTCGTAATGCCCGTGCCCTACCGTTTCCTCTTCCAGCAATTCGCTATACCCAATGATCGCGTTCAAGGGGGTGCGAAGTTCATGGCTGGTATTCGCCAGGAATACAGATTTCGCGCGGCTGGCCTGTTCCGCCTCTTCCTTTGCCTTCAGGAGCAGTTGCTCAGCCAGTTTGCGTTCCGTAACGTCGCGCGCCATCGCCACGATCATCGGCTTTGACTCATGGGTCAGCAAGCCAATCCGGACCTCGACCGGAAATGTCGTTCCGTCTTTGCGGCGGTGGGCGCCGTTGACCGTAACGGCGGTTCCCTGCCGCAGGCGCGGCCAGACCGATTCGTCCCGGTTCGACGCAATCGCGCTGGCCTCGACGTCCCGCACATTCATTGCCAGCAACTCGTCCCGCTCATAGCCCAGCGATTTGCAGGCCTGATAATTCACATCGACGAAATTCCCCTCCATGTCATGGACGAAAATCGCGTCGGAGGCATGTTCGACAAGTTCGCGAAACCTGCCTTCACTGGATTGCAGCTTCGAGATGGTATCCCTGTTTTCGGTCAACACGGCCGTCACCGCCAGACCGGCAAGCACCGTCACGCCCAGGAAGACCTGCACCTCGACGATGGCTGTCGCCAGATCGCCGGAATGCCCCACTCCCTGGATTGTCAACCAGACAGCAAGAAGCGCCATCAGGGACGTATTCAGCCCCAGACCGAAAAAGCCGAAACGGGCCCCGGCCAGAAGCAGGAAGGGAAAAGTCAGATAAACCGCCGGAAACACCGAGGACGAGAAAGTCGCCGCGGTTACCGCCAGTGTGACACAGACCAGCAGGCCGAGTTCGAGCGTCCTGCGCCCGGCCCCGCGCAAACGTTCAATTCCCGGGGGAACTGACAGTATGAAGGGGGCGAATATCATTACGCTGAGGCTATCGGCCAGCCACCAGGTCCGCCAGGCCGGCCAGTATTCTGCGCCGTACAGGAAACTTCCCAGGGCCGCGCCCGGGATTGCGGTGAATGCCGGCACCAAAAGCCCGGCACAGAAGATGAATGTGCCAATCGGCTTCAGACCCGAAAGTCTGATAGGCTGCCCGATACAGCGGCTTACCAGAAGCACACCAGCAAGCACCTCGAAACTGTTGATGGAGGCGTAGCCGGCGCCTGACCAGAAATCGTTGCCGATCGCAGCATTAAGCGCCGCATTCCCCGCCAGGACAGCGCCAACACCAAGGCCCCAGTCGCGGCGCGGGTGAATGAGCAGAAGCGCAATGGCGACGGCGTTGGCCGGCCAAAGGGACGAAATATACTGGGCCTCGCGCTGCAGCATGATTCCCAGCAGGCCAAGCAAAAACGCGGTCGCGCTTACCAGCGCGAACCATCCAACTCTGCCCTTGCCCAATTTCGCAAATTTCATGCTTCTTCGAAAATCCAATTTGCCGAATGCGACTTAAACTGCACCAAGGCCCTGTATCGGAGAAATTTTATACCCCTTGGGGTATAGAAACCGCCCACTGCACTGCCAAAACCAAGGATTTCACGCAAAATCCATGCCTTTGGGAAGGATATTTCAAGCATCTGGCGCCGTTGCAAGCTAGGCAATCTCCCTCGCCCCGACACAGCCATGGAAGATTCATGCCTGAAGGTAAAAAATCAATTGCGCCAAGCCGGTCGAACACCCACCATGTGGACGGAATACCGCTCGACCTGGAACCCAAAATTGACCGAACTGGATCCCCGCATTAATGCCTATCGGCCGGATTTGGCCGACGCCGAATTGATGGGCCGTGTCGAGGCAGCCGCATACAGCGCCGGCGCTCCCGGCAGGGTTCTTTCCGGTCGGCTCGCGCTGATGTGTACGCCGGATGACAACGGCCGTATGGGCAGCGAGTTGCTTTTTGGAGAGCGGGTAACGGTTTTCGAGACGCGTGACGGCTGGGCCTGGTTGCAGAGCCGGGAAGACGGTTACGTCGGCTATGCGCGGGCCGACAAGCTGGGCGAACTCAATGGCGTTCCCACACACCGGGTTTCCGCCTTGCGAACGTTCTTGTATGCCAGCCCCGATCTGAAGTCCCCTGTTCTCGAAATGCTTAGCATGAATGCGCGGCTTTCGGTCGGCAACCACGACAAGGGCTTTGCCGAACTTGCATCAGGAGGTTGGGTATGGGCCTCACATATTTCCACTGCCGAAGAACATGAAGACGACCACGCCGCCGTTGCGTTACGGTTCCTGGAAACGCCCTATTTATGGGGTGGACGCAGCAGCATCGGCCTGGATTGCTCCGGCCTGGTACAGATGGCACTGGCGCGTTGCGGCAAGGCGGCTACGCGCGACAGCGACATGCAGGCCGCCATCGGCGAGCCCGTGCCGTTCGACGGCGACGAGACATTGCTGACCCATGGCGACCTGATATTCTGGCCGGGCCATGTCGGGATCTGGCTGGAAGGCGGCGATTTCGTCCACGCCAATGCAACGGATATGAAAGTGTCCAGGGCGCCCTTCGCGGCCATTGCCCGCCATATCGAAGACACCACCGGCGACAAGGTAACTGCGGTGCGAAGGCTATGAGCGACAGGCTTCCGATTTCGGTCTTCATCATCGCCCAGAACGAGGCGGACCGGATTCCCTTGACGATCAAGAGCGTGCGCGGCTGGGTCGACGAGGTAATCGTCATCGATTCCGGCAGCGAGGACGACACGGTGAAGGTCGCGGAAAACCTGGGCGCCCGGGTGCTGTTCAACGAATGGCGCGGCTACGGGCCGCAAAAAGTGTTCGGCGAATCGCTGTGCAGCAACGACTGGATCCTGAACCTGGATGCGGACGAGGAGATTTCGCCCGAATTGGAGCGCGAAATCCGAGCACTGTTCGCAGGCGGGCCGTCCTGCAGCGCCTATCGCCTGCATATCCTGCCAATCCACAGCTTCCAGGACACCGGCCACAGATTGACCGCGACGCAAAAGCCGGTGCGGCTCTACCGCAGGAGCATGGCCGGCTTCAAGGACAGCACCGTCCATGATTCCGTGGTCGTCCATGAAGGCCGAACCGGAACCCTGAAGGGCATGGTGAACCATCGATCCTTCCGGTCGCTGGCCCATCATGTGGCCAAGGTGAACAGCTATTCCAGCGCCCAGGCCGAGGACCTCTACCGCCGCGGACGGAGGCCGTCCCGGCTCGCCCTGCTGCTGGTGCCCGTCCTCGCCTTTCTGAAGCAGTATCTGTTGCGGCGCGAATTCGTGAACGGCATTGACGGCGTAGTCATCAGCTACATGTATGCCTTCCAGCGTTTCATCCGCCTGGCCAAGACGCGCGAGCGTTTCCACATCGCCAAACGGGAAGGCGATGACAAGTAGGACGGTTCTCTGGTGGGGACGGTTCGACCCCGACTATTCGCGCAACCGCGTGCTGCGCCAGCAACTGACCCAACTCGGCTGGACGATCCGCGACTTCCGCCCCCTGGTCAGCCGGTTCGCCGGGATGGAGGCTGCCCTGCGCCGGATCCCTGCACCCGACCTTGTCTGGATTCCCTGCTTCCGCCAGCGCGACGCGGCCGCCGCGATCGCCTGGGCCAGGGCCCGGCGGGTTCCGGTGCTATTCGACCCGCTGATCAGCGCCTGGGACAAGCAGGTTTTCGAGCGTGGCAAATTCGCCGAGGACAGTGCCGAGGCGAACGCGCTGCTAACTTGGGAAAAGAAACTTTTCGACGGCGCCGACATGGTGGTGGCGGATACCGCCCCGCATGCCGATTTCTTCGCCCAGCGCTTCGGCCTGCCCGAGGATAAACTCGCTGTCATTGGGGTGGGGGCGGAGGAAACCCTTTTCCAGCCGGCGCCGCCCGACTTCGCCCATCAGGGCCCGGTCGAGGTGCTGTTCTACGGCAGCTTCATCGGACTCCAGGGACCGGAAGTCATCGTCGAGGCAGCACGGATCTATGAAGGGCCTCCCGTTTCATGGCACCTGCTTGGTGCGGGCCCCCTCCTGAAAAGTTGCGAAACGGCCGCCGATGGCCTGGAGAACCTGTTCTTCGAACCCTGGCTCGATTATGCCCGCCTGCCTGAGCGCATCCACAACGCGGACATCTTGCTGGGGGTATTCGGCGCCAGCGAGAAGGCCGGCCGCGTCATTCCCAACAAGGTGTACCAGTCCCTCGCCTGCGGCCGCCCGGTAATCACCCAACAATCCGCTGCCTATCCCGAGGACCTGGACCGCCCGGACAGCGGCATCGCCTTCATTCCGCCCGGTGAGCCGAAAGCCCTGGCGAAGACAGTCGCCGAATGGGCCACGCGGCGCGACGAGCTGCCGGCCCTGTCGGCCAGCGCTTTCGCCAGCTATGAATGCCATTTCCGCAATATGGCTATCCGAGAGCAGCTTCGCGCTACTCTAGGCCGTCTGGGATTCCGAACCTGAAGGATAATGCGGCCGATATACGCCGATACCGAGCAACCTCATACTTCGAGACGCCCTTATCAGGGCTCCTCAGCATGAGGTCACAGGCAGTGGAGCCTCATGCTGAGGAGGGCTGAAGGCCCGTCTCGAAGTATGAGGTCGCGCCGACGGCGCAAGCGATAATCCCCTAATTCGTAGCGGTTTCCGACACCTTCAGGACGCCGATCCCGAAGCCGCACTGCTTGGGATTATTGACGAATTCCTTGGTCTCCTGTCCCGGCTTGATCTTCTTCCAGAAATGCTGGACCTGGTTGGTCGGCAGTCGCTGGTCATCGACGATATCGTGGAAGGCGATCAATCCGCCCGGCCGCACCAGCGGGCTGTAGTCTTCATAATCCTGGCGGACGCCGGCCTCGGTATGGTCACCGTCGATGAACAGGAAATCGACCGGCTCGCCATTCAGTTCCCTGACCACCCGCTCGCGGAATTCCGCGCTGTGCGAATCGCCGATCATCACCGAGACGTCGCATCGCGATTCCGGCGGCGGAAAAGCGCGGATCAGGTCGGCGAATCCCTTCTTGTCCAGCAGGTCGCAGGTAATCAGCTTCTTCTCGGCGATATGGGCCCAGATCAGCGAAGTGCCGCCCCTGGCCGTGCCGATCTCGAGGATCACCTTCGGCTTCAGGGCCGCCACCTCCTGCACCAGGGCCGTGATCTCGGAAAGAATCTGCAACGAGCGCACCCGGTACCACCCGCCAGTACCCAGCTTGATGGCACGTTCGACAACGCCCTCCAGCGGCAGGTTTTCATTATGAAGCTTGTTCAGCGCATCGAAGGCCTGCTTGCGGTGAGAGGGCGCGCGCAGATCGCGGCTGAGGGTGTGAAAGAAACCGGGCATATCAAAATCCGTTATTGCAGAATGCTCGCAATATAAGCTTTTTGCCGGAAGGTCAAAGCCCCGTCCAGCACGGACTCGTCAAATTGCCTGATTTCCCTTTTCTCGCAGTGAAAAAGTGGCGGCAGGCCGGGCAGGATCCTGCCCCCAAGGGGAGTTGGACTAACGGGTACGGTATTCGTCGGGCAGAAACATCATATGATCCTGGTCCTCGGCTACCGCTGCATGGCATTCAATGCAAAACTGCATGCCCACGCTATTTTTGCCGTTGGTTACGCCGAACACCGAGCCGCTCGGCATGATCATGGTGTATTTCCAGTCGCCGCTGCCGGTGTTGAAGCCTGCCGGCATCTTTTCCATGGTGAACAGCGGTCCCATGGTCGCCGTCCCGTTGCCGTCGACCAGGAAACTGTCCTTGGCAAGCACGGAGCCGACGGGCATGACGCCGGCCTTCTCGAAGACGCCGTAAGCCCGCGCGGTCGCGTTCGCATAATTCTGCACGTAGCGCGCGCCGTGAGTCGCAGACTGGTACGCCACGCGGCTGTAGCGCCGCCAACCGGCATAGCTGGCTGCCGTGACATTGCCCGATTTGCCATAGGCCGCACGCATCGCGTCCCGCAGGCAGTCATAGGCGGTCGCCGCCTCGGCGTCGGTCAACTTCACCGCCGCGCCGGCAGCACAGGGGTTGCAGGGGTTGGCAGCGGCGCAGGGGCTGCAGGGATTCTTTGCAGCGCAAGGGTTGCATGGATTGGCGCCGGACTTGGCCAGACGCGGGATGACGCAGTTGCTTGCCGGGTTGGCGGCGCATGGACTGGCCGCACACGGGTTGCACGGATTCGCCGCAGCGCAGGGATTACAGGGATTGGCGGCAGCGCAAGGATTGCAGGGATTCGCCACTGCACAGGGATTACACGGGTTCTTCGCCGCGCAGGGATTGCACGGCGCACAAGCCGACATTGCCGGCCTTGGCGCGATAACCGATGATACAGTCAGGGTGGCCATACCTGCCGCTGCTACCAGCACCGCAGGCACGACGGTTGTCGCCAGAAGATTTGTTTTGAACGAATTCACAGGGTCCTCCCATTTCTCTCGACCGCCCGCCCGATACCCGGTTTCCAAAACGCGTGGCGGACCTCGCGGGAACCCTAGCGCGCGGCGGTGGGCCCGTGGCATCAAGCCTGATAACAGAGGTGTGATAGGTTCGTTACGCGGCTTCGCGCGCCCCGGGAACAAGGGCCGCGGCGGCCAGAAGGACTTCCGGCCCCGCTCCCTTGCGGCAGGCATTCTCGCTGAGATGGCGACGCCAACCACGCGCACCCGGAAGGCCGTTGAACAGGCCAATCATATGACGCGTGATATGGTGCAAAGGCACGCCGGCGACGCATTGCGCCTCTACATAGGGCAGCACCGCGTCGATCACCGCATGGCGCGAGTCTGGCCCGGGCACCTCCGCGAAGATCAGCCGGTCGGCATCGCGCAGCATCCAGGGATCATGATAGGCCGCTCGCCCGATCATCACGCCGTCGAGAGCGGCAAGATGTTCCATCGCTGCGTCCAGCGTCTCCACGCCACCGTTCAGGATCACCTCGAGTTCGGGAAAGTCGGCCTTTACGCGCTGGACGACATCATAGCGCAGGGGTGGAATTTCCCGATTCTCCTTCGGGCTAAGCCCCGACAGCCAGGCTTTGCGCGCATGAATGATGAAGGTCCGGCAGCCCCTCGCTGAAATCCTCTCGATGAAGCCCGCCAGTTCCTCGTAGGAGTCCCGGTCGTCGATGCCGATGCGCGATTTCACCGTCACCGGAACATCCACCGCCTCGGCCATCGCGGACACGCAATCGGCAACCAGTTCGGGTTCCGCCATCAGGCAGGCGCCGAATCGCCCGGCGCTGACCCGCTCGCTGGGGCAGCCGACATTCAGATTGATCTCGTCATAGCCGTAATCCTGACCTGCCCGTGCCGCCGCCGCCAGGTCGGCCGGCTCCGACCCGCCCAGTTGCAGGGCCAGCGGATGTTCTACCGGATCGAAACCCATATGCCGCGCCGCATCGCCGCGCAGGATCGCCCCCGTATGGACCATCTC